>DOKO01000302.1 GCA_003510825.1 Stenotrophomonas sp. | reverse complement strand
GGCGAGTGGGGCCACTGGAGCGTGCCCGGCCACCTGCTGCAGCGCCACGGCCTGCCCCTGCTGGACTGCGGCTGCGGGCTGCAGGGCTGCGTGGAGCGCTATGTGTCGGGCAGCGGCGTGGCGATGATCGAACGCCATCTCGGCGGCAGCGCGCGCGACGCCAGCGCAGTGATCACCCTGGCCGAGGCCGGCGATGTGCGTGCCCGGCAGGCGCTGGACATCCACCGCGACCTGCTCGGCCACAGCCTGGCCGCACTGGTGCTGGCACTGGACCCGCACGTCATCGTGCTCGGCGGCGGCCTTTCGCAGTACGCGCCGCTGTACCAGCTGCTGCCCGCCGCCGTTGCCGCGCATCTGTTCAACGGCGCGCAGGTGCCGCCCATCGTGCCGCCGCGCTTCGGCGATGCCGGCGGTGCCCGCGGTGCCGCCCTGCTCGCCTGCCAACCCTCGTTTTCCTGATCGACCGGAGCCTGACCATGTCCCCGCTGCAGACCCTGCTTGCTTCCCACCGCGCCGGTGCCAACGTCGGTTTGTACAGCGTCTGCTGCAGCAACGAACAGGTGCTGCGCGCGGCCATGCACGTAGCACTGGCGCACGGCACCGTGCTGTTGATCGAGGCGACCTCCAACCAGGTCGACCAGTTCGGCGGTTACACCGGCATGACCCCGCCGCAGTACCGCGACTACGTCGGCGCGCTGGCCGATGAAGAGGGGTTCCCGCGCGAGCGGCTGATCCTCGGCGGTGACCACCTGGGCCCGAATGCCTGGCAGAAGCGCCCGGCCGCCGAAGCGATGACCCACGCGCGCGTGCTGATCGAGGCCTACGTGGCCGCCGGCTTCCACAAGATCCACCTGGATTGCAGCATGTCCTGCGCCGATGACCCGGTGCCGCTGCCCGATGCCATCGTCGCCGCGCGTTCCTCCGAACTGGCCGAGATCGCCGAGCGCACCGCTGCCGAACACGGCCTGCCGCCGCCGGTCTATGTCATCGGCACCGAAGTGCCGGTGCCCGGTGGCGAAGCCTCGCTGGCCGGTGGCCTGCAGGTGACCACGCCGGCCGCCGCCGCGCAGACCCTGGCCATCCACCAGCAGGCCTTCGATACGCCGCAGCTGCGCGATGCCTGGCAGCGCGTGATCGCGATGGTGGTGCAGCCAGGCGTGGATTTCGACCACAGCAGCGTGCACGAATACGACGCGGCGGCGGCGAGCACGCTGGCCGATTTCCTCGAACAGCAGCCGCGCATCGTGTTCGAAGCGCATTCCACCGATTACCAGCGCGAGAGCGGCCTGCACGCACTGGTGCGCGACCACTTCGCCATCCTCAAGGTGGGCCCGGCGGCGACCTTCGCCTACCGCGAAGCGCTGTTCGCACTGGCCGCCATCGAGGCCGAACTGCTGCCGGCCGCGCAGTGCTCGCGCCTGCCGCAGGTGCTGGACGAAGTGATGCAGGCGCAGCCGAAGTACTGGCAGCCGTACTACCAGGGCGACGAGGCCGAGCTGCGCCTGCTGCGCCGCTTCTCCTTCAGCGACCGCTGCCGCTACTACTGGGGCGAGCCGGCGCTGCTGCAGGCGGTGCAGACCCTGTTCGCCAACCTGGAACAGCAGGCACCGCCGCTGGTGCTGCTCAGCCAGTACCTGCCCGAGCAGTACCGCGCCGTGCGCGAAGGCGCCCTGGCCAATACCCCCAGCGCGCTGGTGCAGCACCGCATCGGCCAGTGCCTGGGCGAATACGCCCGCGCCTGCAGCGCCAACCAGGCCGGCAGCCGCAAGCAGAACGCAAGTTTGGCTGCCTCCGTTCTTGCGAACGGCTAATCTCTACCTTTCCTGACGAAACCGAGAGATGGCCATGCGCAACACCCGCTCCCGCCGGCAACAGATCCTGCAGCTGCTGATCGAGCATGGCTCGGTGCAGGTGGCCGATCTGGTCGAGCGCTTCGGCGTGTCGGCGGTGACCATCCGTGCCGATCTCACCCATTTCGAGTCGCAGGGCCTGGCCACCCGTACCCACGGTGGCGCCACCCTGGTGCGCACCCCGCCGCAGGAACAGGACATCCACGAAAAGGATGCGCTGAACCTGCCGCTGAAGGAATCCATCGGCACCGCCGCGGCGCGGCTGGTGCAGGCCGGCGACAACATCATCATCGACTCCGGCTCGACCACGATGACCCTGGCCCGCCACCTGCGCGGCCACCGCGACGTGACGGTGATGACCAACGGCCTGAACATCGCCTGGGAACTGGCCAACGCACCGGGCATCACCGTGCTGCTGACCGGCGGCCTGCTGCGCCAGCAGTCGCTCTCCCTGCAGGGCAGCCAGGCCGAAGCCAGCCTCAATTCCTACAGCTTCGACACCCTGTTCCTGGGCGTGGATGGCCTGGACCTGCAGTTCGGCCTGACCACCCACGATGAAGCCGAAGCGCGCCTCAACCACCGCATGGTCGAGCGCGCGCGCCGCATCGTGGTGCTCACCGACGCCTCCAAGTTCGGCCGCGTCAGCCTGCACCGCATCGCGCTGCTGGACCAGATCCACGCCATCATCACCGACGCCGGCATCGACGATGCCACCCGCGAGGGGCTGCAGCGGCTGGGCATCGAAGTGATCATCGCCGAGACACCGCCATGACCGACACCCGCCGCCTGCACGGCCGCATCCTCACCCCGCTGGGCTGGCGCCGTGGCCACGTCCAGTTCGATTCGCACATCCGCCAGCTGCAGGTCGATGACCACAGCGGCGCCGATGACCTGCAGCTGCCGGTGATCCTGCCTGGCTTCATCGACCTGCACGTGCACGGCGCGGCCGGCGTGGACCTGATGCAGGGCGGCGACGTGGCCCGCACCATCGCCCGCACCCACCTGCGCTTCGGCACCACCACGCTGCTGGCGACCACCATGACCGCCGGCCTGGACGAGATCGAGCATGCCCTGCAGGGCGTGGCCGCGACGATGGCATCTCCCGATGCCGACGCGGCCAGCATCGCCGGCGTGCACCTGGAAGGCCCCTTCATCAGCCCGCAGCGGCTGGGCGCGCAGCCCAACCGCACGATCGAGGCGACGCTGGCGCTGGTGCAGCAGCTGCATGCGCTGGCACCGGTCCGGGTGATGACCTTGGCACCGGAGATCGGCGAGCACACCGCGCTGATTCCTGCGCTGGCGGCGATGGGCATCCGCGTGCAGCTGGGCCACAGTGCCGGCACCTACGAGGAAGGTGTCGCTGCACTGCAGGCCGGTGCATCGGGCTTCACCCATCTTTTCAACGGCATGACCGGCGTCGACCACTACCGTCCGGGCATTGCCGCCGCCGCGCTGGCGCATGCGCAGTACGCCGAGATCATTCCCGACCTGCAGCACATCCACCCCGGTGTGATCCGGCTGGCCGCGCGCGCGATTCCGCGCCTGTACGCGGTAACCGACGCCACGGCCGCTACTGGCATGCCCGATGGCGAGTACGCGCTGGGCGAACAGCGCGTGCACAAGTGCGGCGGCTGCGTGCGCCTGGCCACCGGCTCGCTGGCCGGCAGTGCGCTGACCATGGACCAGGCACTGCGCAACCTGGTGCAGGTGGGCCTGGACCTGGCCGATGCCTCGCAGCGTGTCTCCACCTTCCCTGCCGCCTACCTGGGCCTGGATGATCGCGGCCGCATCGCGCCCGACGCCCGCGCCGACCTGGTGGTGCTGGACGCCGGACTGCGCCTGCAGCAGGTGGTGGTGGGTGGGCGGGTAATCGATTTGTAGAGTCGAGCCATGCTCGACTGACCGCGCATGGCGCGGCAGAGCAGTCGAGCATGGCTCGACTCTACGAAAGCAATCCGCACCGAAACGCCGCACAGGAAACCTGTCGATGACTGCACGCACCGCCCCGCGCTGGCCCGTACGCTACCTGCTGTTCATCGGCGGCCTCGGCGGCCTGCTGTACGGCATCGACATCGGCATCATCGCCGGTGCCCTGCCCTACCTCGAAGCCACTGCCAGCCACGCCTGGCAGCTCAGCAGCCAGCAGCTCGGTTTCGTCGTCGCCGCGGTGCTGCTGGGCAGCGTGCTGTCCTCGCTGTCCGCCGGCATGGTGGCCGACCTGATCGGCCGCCGCGGCGCGATGCTGCTGGCCGGCCTGCTGTTCACCGCGTCCATCCCGATCATGGCGCTGGCCTCGGGCTATACGCCGCTGCTGCTCGGCCGCCTGCTGCAGGGCGTCAGTGGCGGCCTGATCGGCGTGGTGGTGCCGCTGTACCTGGCCGAAGTGCTCAGCCCCGAGCGGCGCGGGCGCGGCGCCGCCATGTTCCAGCTGCTGCTGACCATCGGCCTGGTGCTGGCCGCACTCATCGGCCTGTACCAGGCGCATGCCGTGGACGCCGCCGCCGAGGCCGTGCGCTCGCTGCCGCTGGCGCAGCAGGCCCAGGAACTGTTCGTGGTGAAGGATCACGCCTGGCGCACCATCTTCTGGAGCTGCCTGGCACCGGGCCTGCTGTTCTGCGCCGGCATCTTCTGGCTGTCCGAATCACCGCGCTGGCTGGTGCGCCGCGGTCGCGTGGAGGATGCGCGCCGCAGCCTGCAGCGCGTGCTGCCCGCTGCCGACGTGGAGGCCACGCTGGCGCAGATCCAGGCACCGGAATCGAGCAGCAGCGACGGTCGCCGCGATCCGCTGCTCAGCCGCCGCTATGTGGTGCCGTTCCTGCTGGCCTGCGTGGTGCTGGCCTGCACCCAGGCCACCGGCATCAACTCGGTGCTGGCCTACGCGGTCAACATCCTCAACCAGGCCGGCCTGTCCGGCTCGGTGGCCAACGGCGCCGACGTGGCGATCAAGCTGCTCAACGCGGTGATGACCGTGGTCGCCCTGTTGCTGGTCGACCGCAAGGGCCGCAAGTTCCTGCTGATGCTGGGCAGCGGTGGCATCTGCGTGGCCCTGCTGGCCGCCGCCACGCTGTTCTTCCAGGCCGAGCGCGGCCGCGCCGACGTGCAGCCGCAACTGCAGGCTGCGGTGAGTGGTGATGGCCTGCAGCTGGTGCTGGACGCCGCGCAGTGGCAGCGCCTGGCGGGCAGCACCGACAGCGAGGGCCGGCCGCTGCAGCTCACCGTGTCCTATGCCTACGGTGATTTCACCAACGTGCGCGCCCTGCGCAGCGACAACCTGGGCGACCGCGAACTGCGCATCGAACGTGCCGGCACCGTGCAGCCGGACAGCGTCATCGGCGCCTTCTTCCGCCACCTGCACCTGAACCCCTTCGCCGACCCGGCCAGCGCCGCACAGGCACCGCTGCGCATCGAACAGGCACGCATCGGCCCGGTGCCACCGCCGGCCCATGGCTGGGCGGTGGCCGCGTGCATCCTGGTGTTCGTGGCGTTCTTCGCGGTCGGCCCCGGTGTCTGCGTGTGGCTGGCGCTGTCGGAGCTGATGCCCAACCGCATCCGCTCCAACGGCATGAGCATCGCGCTACTGATCAACCAGTTCGTGTCCACCACCATCGCCGCGCTGTTCCTGCCCACCGTCGGCCACTACGGCTACGCCAGCATGTTCCTGTTCTGGGCCGGCTGCACGTTCGTGTTCTTCCTGGTGGCCGCGCTGTGGCTGCCGGAAACCAAGGGCAAGTCGCTGGAGGAGATCGAAGCGCGGTTTGCCAGGTAGCGTTCGACCCTGGTCGACCGCCGTGGACATCGCGGGGGTGTCGGTGCGCCGATCACTGGCCGGTGATGTGCTTCTCCAGCGCCTGCGCTTCGGCCACGCTGGGCAGGCCACTGAGCATCATCGATTCGCCGAACGGGCCCTGTACCGTTGCCACCATCAGCACGCGGCCGTCCACGCTGATCGCTGCACGCTGGCCCACCAGGGCCTCCGTGCCATCATGGATGCGCTGGCGCGCCTCCGGCCGGTAGCGGATCTGCAGGCCGGGTTGATTGGCCTGGTCCAGCACATAGCGCACATCGGCGATATCGGCACTGCTGGCGATCGGCGGCTCGCGCAGGGCAATGGTCTCACCCTGCCACTGCGCGGGCGTGCCCTTGCCGGCCGCATCGACCGCGCTCAGGCGTACGTCCACGCCCGGACGCGGTGCATGCGCCGGGCCCGTCATTGCCTCAGGCGTTGCCGCCGGCACGCATCCGGTCAGAACCAGCGCCGCGCCCAGCAACAGTGCGCGCGCGCCCCTCATTTCAGCTTCCTCAGTTTCAGGGCCACCACGATCTGCAGCAGCCCATACAGCAGGCTGCCGATGCCGATCCACAACGTGGTGACAGCCACCCCGGCCAGCGGGTTGGCCGCAAACAGCAGGCCCAACACGATGGCCAGCACGCCGCTGAGGATCAGCACCCATTCGCCCTGGATGTGCCTGCGTACGCGCACGGCGAACACGATGCGGTAGATGCCCGCCACCAGCAGCCAGGCGGCCAGCAGCAGCACCAGCACGCTGGCGGTGGCCAGCGGGTTGATCACCGCCAGCGTGCCGAACCCCAGCGACGCCACCGCGTACAGCAGCAGCCAGCCACGCGGCGCCCCGCTGCCTCCGCTGATCAGCGCGAGCAGACTGATGACCCCTTCAACGATGGCCATCACGCCCAATGCCCAGGCCAGCGCGGTGGCTGCGGCCATCGGCCAGCCGATCGCGGTGATGCCGAAGCCCAGCGCGACCACGCCATACAACAGCAGGATCGACCAGCTGCGGCCGATGGCCGACAACAACGGCGACGGTGAGGATTCGGGAGACAGCATGACCACTCCTTCGATCAGGTTCCGTGCCCCATCCTAGCGTCCAGCGTGCACAGGCAGATGAAGGCCCGTCGCATGCCAGCGCTCAACTGCCTGCGCCTTCGCGGCGCTGCCAGCACATCTGCGCACGGTCCGCGTTGAGCAGCAGGTTGTGGGTCTTCAGCATCTCGCCGCCGATCATCCAGCTTTCCGCGGCCAGCATGCGTTCCGGTGGCTGCACGATGGTGGCCTGCAGCCGCCCTGCCAGACCGGCACCGGCCACCTGCACGGCCTGCGTACGCACACGGCGGTCGACACGCCCCATCATCGTAGTGATGGCATGGTCATTCCACCGCGCGTCCGCCGGCTGCGGCTCCCGTGTATCCCGCACTTCCAGCAGCCCTGTCATTCCGGTGTCGGCCATCACCAGCTTGTCCACGCCGTCGATCTTCATCGGGCTGCGCACGTTCCAGTAGCGGCCCCAGGGATCAGAGGTGACACGCAGCGGGCTCTGGCAACCGGTGTACTTCCATGCAGGCCCGAGCATGCGCAGGACGTCGTCGGACAGCAGCAGCGGCCCCAGTTGCCGCAATACGTCCAGGCCGATGATCGCGAACGGGATGGCGTCTGTCTGTGCGAGCGACACATCCTTGATGCGCACCCCGCCGATTTCCAGATCGACCGGCTCGACCAGCGCGGTGGTGACGACGGTGCCGCCCTGCTGTTCCTGGCGGAAGCCCGGCGTGGACTGCAGTTTCAACTGTCGTGCGAACGCGGGGGCAATGAACGACTGCGTCGCGCCGGTATCCACCAGGAACTCGACCTTTACGTTGCGGCCGGGGCCGGTGCCTCCGCTCAGCGTCGCCACCATGATGGGCCAGCCCTTCTCATACCGCACCGGCACTTCCACCACGCCTTCCGGGCGCGCCACGACCTGCGCGGTGGGACGCCCGGTAAAGGACTCGAAGGGCAACTGACCCAGAGCGCTCTGCTGGTACAGCGCCGAACCGGCCAGATAAGGGGTGCCACTGCCCAGGCGGCGGACCTTCACCATGGTCTCGGCCCAGGCACCAATTTCGCCGCGCCACAGATGGTTGCCGGCCAGGATGCCCAGGCACTGGTACAGCGAGAGCGAGTCCGGCTCGGCCTGCACGGCGGGATCGTCGATGCAGCGCTGCGCCCACTTGTCGGAGTTGGCGATCTCGCCGCGGGTGCGGAAATACGCGGCGCGCGCAGGGTAGGCGCGGACCGGCGACTGGTCGCCACTTCTGCGCAGGTAGTCGGTGGCACCTACGGCCATCGCCACTTCACTGTCCAGGAAAGGCAAGCCCTTGGGCTGCTGTGCGGGCTGCGCGCCCACTGCGGCCGCGGCACACAGCGCGGACCACAGTGGCAGGGCAAGATGCCGACTACGTGGTACGGAATTCCATTCCATCAGACAACTCCTGGGCAAACATCGCGATTCAGCGCAGATCCCATACGTTAGCCCAGGTACATTCGCAGCAGGTGACAGCGCTCACGGTACCCGCGCGCAGACCCACACCCGCACCTCCTGCGCGCCCACCAACCGCAGCGTTTCCGCCACTTCCAGCACCGTGCTGCCGGTGGTCATCACATCGTCCACCACGGTCAGGCGCGATGGCACCGCACCGCGCACGTCGAAAGCATCGAACAGATTCTCGCGGCGCTGTTCGGCACTGCGCTCCGACTGCGGTGCCGTATGCCGGCGCCGGTACAGGCCGCGCCACACCGGCTGCCGCAGCAGGCGGCACAGCTGCCCGGCCTGGTCATAGCCGCGCTGGCGCAACCGACGCGGATGCAGCGGCACCGCCACCAGCTGCGGGCACGCCCACCATGGCGGCCTGCGCTGCATCAGCTGCGCAAGCAGGCGACCCGCCGCCAGGTCCTGATGGAACTTGTAGCGCACCAGCAGCTGGTCCACCGGCGGCAGGTACAGCAGGCTGGCATGGGTGGCAGCCTGCGGCGGCGGCTCCTCGCGGCAGGTGCCGCAGACCGGCAGCGCGCTGTCGGGCAACGGCAGTGCACAGCGCAGGCAGGCGCGGCCGGACCAGGGCATATCGGCCAGGCAGGCGGCGCATAGATCCAGGCCATCGTGGCCGGGGTCATCGCAGACCAGGCAGCGCAGCGGCAGCAGCAGGCGCAGGGCGGCGTGCAGATGGTCTGCGAGGGCGTGGGGAAGGCGCATGCCGCAGGGTTGCCGTACCAGCATGCGGAAACCATCGGTGAAGCCCCCGCGCCTGCGTCAGCCAATGGCCGGTCAAGCGCTCCGCTGCGTCTCGCCCGCCAGCAACGGCGGCAGCACCTGCCCCAGCCAATCGATGAACACCCGCAGCCGTGGCGTCACATGCCGGTTGTTCGGGTACACCACATGGAACGGGTACGGTGCCGGTCGCCATGGCTGCAGCACTTCCACCAGCGCCTTGCTGCGCAGCGCAGGGCCGGCGGCATAGCTGAAGGTCTGCACCAGGCCCATGCCTGCGATGGCGGCGGCCAGATGTGCATTGCTTTCGTTGATGCCGATGCGGTGCTCGGCCTTGATCTCGAACGCACCGTCCTCGCCCCGGAAGCGGAACGGTACCGCGCGGCCATTGGACGGCAGCAGGTAGCTGACCAGCCGGTGGCCGTTGCGCAGCTCCTCGGGGTACGCAGGAATGCCGTGCGCCTTCAGGTAGCGCGGGCTGGCGCAGGTGATCAGGTGCGCGTCGCCCAGGTGACGGGCCACCAGCGTGGAATCATCCAGCGCGCCGCCGCGGATCACGCAGTCCACGTTTTCACTGATCAGGTTCACGGAGCGATCTGACACGCCCAGTTCGATGCGGATGTCCGGGTAGCGCGCCATGAAATCCGGCAGCACCGGAATCAGCACATCGCGTGCGGTGGAGCCACCGATGTCCACGCGCAGCAGCCCACGCGGTGCACCGCGCGCCGCACTGAAAGAGGCATCGACATCCTCGAGGTCGCGCAGCAGGCGGCCGGCTTTCTCGTAGTACGCCTGGCCTTCGGCGGTGACCGCCACGCGGCGCGTGGTCCGCTGCAGCAGGCGCACGCCCAGGTGGGTTTCCAGTTCGCGCACCAGCTTGCTCAGCGAGGTGGTCGGCATGTCCAGCGAATCAGCGGCGCGGGTGAAGCTGCCGGCCTCGACGACGCGGGCAAAGGCACGGATGGCAGTGAGCTGGTTCATGCCAGCGATTATGCACACACATGCACAGTCATTGTCATTGCGCATGATTTATCGCAACCGCGCGGCCGCCCATCATTCTCCCACCCGCTGCCACCCCTCCCCCGGCAGCACTTACAGGAGAACACCATGAGCACTGATTTCAACGGCAAGATCGCCCTCGTCACCGGCGGCACCACCGGCATCGGCCTGGCCACTGCCCAGCACCTGGCCAACCTGGGCGCCAAGGTCTTCATCACCGGCCGTCGCCAGCCGGAACTGGACGCCGCCGTCGCCGCCATCGGCGCCCAGGCCACCGGCATCCGCGCCGATGCCGCACAGCCCAGCGACCTGGATGCGGTCTACGCACAGATCGCCCGCCAGGCCGGCCGCCTCGACATCCTGTTCGCCAACGCCGGTGGCGGCGACATGCTGCCGCTGGGCGCCATCACCGAAGAGCACTTCGACCGCATCTTCGCCACCAACGTGCGCGGCGTGCTGTTCACCGTGCAGAAGGCGCTGCCGCTGCTGGTTGATGGCGCTTCGGTCATCCTCACCGGCTCGACGGTCTCGATCCAGGGCACGGCCAGTTTCAGCGTGTACAGCGCCAGCAAGGCCGCGGTGCGCAACTTCGCCCGCTCGTGGGCGCTGGACCTGAAGGAGCGCCGCATCCGGGTGAACGTGGTCAGCCCCGGCCCGATCCGGACCCCCGGCCTGGGCGACCTGGT
The DNA here is from genome assembly GCA_003510825.1 of Stenotrophomonas sp. Lineage (GTDB taxonomy): Bacteria > Pseudomonadota > Gammaproteobacteria > Xanthomonadales > Xanthomonadaceae > Stenotrophomonas. Next base: position 4,769 of record DOKO01000302.1, on the reverse strand, counting down.
GCCCGACGAAGCCCGCCAGGGCCTGTTCGATCATCTCGCCGCGCAGGTGCCGCTGGCCCGCCTCGGCGAACCGCAGGAAGTGGCCAATGCCGTGGCCTTCCTGGCCTCGGATGCGTCCAGCTTCGTCAACGGCATCGAATTCTTCGTCGATGGCGGCATGGCCCAGGTGTAATGCCGGCCAGCCACTGCGGCCCGGTTTGAATCAGCGCTGCCGGCTCACGCCGGCATGCGCTCGCGCCAACGGCGCTTTTCCACGGCCCGGATGTTCGGCGCCTGCCGCAGCAGTTCCAGGTAGCGCGGAAGATGCAGCAGTTCGTCGTCGCCCAGGTCGCCGATGAATTCCTGCACCTGCACGAGGTTGCCGTAGTTCTTCGCGTACTTCTCCGGCGTGTCGTCGATGCCGATCATCTGTTCCAGCGAGAACCCCAGCCGCTTCAGCTTGTACAGCCGCTTCTCGCTGGAATGCCCACCCGTTTCCCAGTCACGCACGATCGAGCAGCGCTGTGATGACCACAGGAACTCCAGCGTCCGCTCCGGCATCAACCAGGCCACCAGCGGCTCGGCATACAGCTGACCGGAGGATGTCCACACGCCCACATCGAAATGCACGAACGCGAAATCGAGGAAGGCATCCACATGCGGGCGCTTGTAGACGTGATAACCCACCACCCGCGCGTCAGCCGGGCGATCCAGCTCGCGCGCACTGGCGTGCACCAGGGTTTCGTCCAGATCCAGGACCAGCAGCTTCCGCTCGCGTCTGCTCATGCTCTCATCCAACGTATCCCAGTCGATGCAGGACGTGGGTCAGTTCCAGCTGGTTGCACCCGCCCTCCGGCAGCGCACCGTCTGCGCAGGGCACAGCCACCTCGAATCCTTCTTCCACATCCTCGTAGTAGAGCCAGCCTTCAGCGAGATGGGCGACGACCCAGACCGGCTCGACGTCACCCAGGCGATGCAGCGGCACCGTGTGGAACGGCACGCGCCGAGCAGCGAAGGCGGCCTGCTGGTCAGGCGTGCAGTTACCGAGCTGCTTCGCGACCAGCGCTTCCATCTCCGCCCGCGTGAGCGGCCGCCAAGGACCCGCCATGCCGTCAGTCCTTGCCCAAAGCCTGTTGCTCTGCCATCGCCTTTGCACGCATGCGAAGGCTCTCGTTGCTGGCCTTGAAGGTTTCCACCAGCGCATCGCAGGCCGCCTTGGAGGCACCGCAGCGCACCTGCATCGCCACACTGGCGTCGCCGTCGTGCGAGACCAGCTCGCGGCGCACGATCGACGGATGCCAGCCATTAGCGGGCGTGGTCACCGACCAGAACACCTGCTGCTGGAAGTCCTGCAGCACCACCCAGTCGTTCTCCTCGCGCTCGCGTACGTGCGGCAGCGCGCGCAGGGCCTTCAATGCTTCATCGGGTGTTGCATAGGGAATGGAAGCACCACGTGCCTCCTGCGCACCCGCCTGCTGCATGCACGCCAGCAGGCCGGCGGTCGCGGCCGCCAGCAGCCACCGGTGAACGGGATATCTTTCCTGCACGTGATTCCGCTCCTGTCAGTCGCAATCCTGGTAACCACCCACCACGCCACAGTGCCTGCAGCGGAACAGGTAGGCCGTCGGTGATCCGTCCTTGTCCAACGCAGCAAGGAAATGCTGCCACTGCGGCCCGTCGTCCAGCCCGGTGCTGTCCTGGATCGCCGCCACCGCAGCTTCACCGTGCGCTTCCAGTTCGGCGCGACCGGCGCGGCCGATGAACTGCGCGGCATCGCCGCAATGGGTCCACCACTGTTCCTGTTGCCAGCCGTTGAAGCCGGGGGTGCGCTGCGCGATCACGTCGATGATCTCCTCATCGACTTCATCCCACTCGCCGCCACCGCCGACGCCTTCCTCATCACTGAAGATGACGCCCAGGCGCTCATGCGCGGAGCCGTCGACGATGCACCACGGGCAGATTTCGTGCCCGTATTCTTCTTCGGCATAGACCGGCCCGGTGTAGACGTAGCCGCGCGACTGCCCGCAGCACACGCACGGCGTATCGGCGGCCACCACGCTGCCGGTGGCGATGGGATCGGGGTGGTAGGTGAAGCGCGGCAGATCCATGGCAGTTCCGTTGCTGGGCGGCCCAGTGTAGCGGCCCGCTCGTGCCTGCAGCCGCTACGGGCCGGCAAGCGGCGCATCGCGTTCGGGACCGCCTTCCATGGCAGGCAGGCATCCGTTGATGGCCAGCAGGCGAACCAGCACGTAGTGGCCGAATGCCTGCAGTTCCTCGTTCGACAGGGTCGACGGATCGAGCTGCCCCGCCGGGTAGTCCTTGAAGGTCACGAGCGCGTGGTGCTTCCACAGTCCGGGCGGATCGGTCTGGCGCAGATCATCCATCACCACGCGCAGGCCGCCATCAGGCAGTTCGGCCAAGCTGCACAGCACCGCATCGCGGCGGATCGGATAGGGCTGGTAGGGGTTCATGGCACGTGTTCGCAAGTCCGTATGCAGCCATGAACGTACACCGTTGCGCGAACGTCTGGCAGCGCTTTTCTGTAAACCACGAATAACAATTGTAAGTTGACAGCCCTCGCCAACCCACCCACACTGCCGCCCTCGCTCCACGCCCCTCCAAGGTCCCGCCATGGCTCCTGCCATCCGCCACGACTGGCAGCACGATGAACTGCAGGCGCTGTTCGACCTGCCCCTGCCCGAACTGCTGTTCCGCGCCGCCAGCGTGCATCGCGCGCATTTCGATCCGGCCCAGGTGCAGGTGTCCACGCTGCTGTCGGTGAAGACCGGTGGCTGCCCGGAAGACTGCGCGTATTGCCCACAGGCACAGCGCTACAACACGGGCGTGAGCGCGCAGAAGCTGATGGATACCGATGCCGTGCTGGCCAAGGCACGCCAGGCCAAGGCCGCAGGTGCATCACGCTTCTGCATGGGCGCGGCATGGCGTTCGCCGAAGGACCGCGACATTCCGAAGGTGGCTGCGATGATCGCCGGGGTGAAGGCGCTCGGCCTGGAAACCTGCGCCACCCTCGGCATGCTCAGTGGTGAGCAGGCGCGCGCGTTGAAGGACGCCGGCCTGGACTACTACAACCACAATCTCGACACCGCGCCGGACTACTACGATTCGATCATCCACACGCGCCAGTACCAGGACCGCTTGGACACGCTGGGCCACGTGCGCGATGCCGGGCTGAAGACCTGTTGCGGTGGCATCGTCGGCATGGGCGAGACGCGTGCGCAGCGCATCGGCCTGCTGCTGGCGCTGGCCACGCTGCCGGCGCATCCCGATTCGGTGCCGATCAACAAGCTGGTACAGGTGGCGGGTACGCCGCTGCATGGCAGCGCGGAACTGGACCCGTTCGAGTTCGTGCGGATGATCGCGGTGGCGCGCATCGCGATGCCGCGTTCGATGGTGCGGCTGTCGGCCGGTCGCGAGGCGATGAGTGACGAGCTGCAGGCGCTGTGCTTCCTGGCCGGTGCCAACTCGATCTTCTACGGCGAAAAACTGCTGACCACCGGTAACCCGGAAAGCGAGCGCGACCTTGCCCTGTTCGCGCGCCTGGGCCTGCAGCCGATGCCGGTGCAGGTGGGCGCCGAAGGCCACGACCACGGCGGTACCGTGCATGCCGATATCAGCGCCGATGGCCCTGGCTGTGGCTGCGCCCACGCCGCGTGACATGCCGCGTGATCGGGGCGTCGAGCAGGCGTGGCAGCAACGCGCTACCCTAGCCGCCCCGTCGTCGCCTGTAGCCAGCATGGCCCGCCCCGACCTGACCGCCCGCCTCCAAGCCCAGCGCGCGTTGCGCGATGCACAAGGCCGTCGCCGCCCGCGGCGCACGGTCACCCGTCGTGATGGCGTGCGCCTGGAAATTGACGGGCGCTGGTTGACCGGGTTCTGCAGCAACGATTACCTGGGCCTGGCCCAGCAGTTCAGCGTGGTCAACGCGCTGCAGGATGCGGCCGCGCGCGATGGCACCGGTGCCGGTGCCTCGCACCTGGTCTGCGGCCACCACGCGCTGCACGACGCGCTGGAACGCGAAGTGGCCGACTGGCTCGGTTACCCGCGCGCCCTGCTGTTCGGCAGTGGCTTCGCCGCCAACCTGGCGGTGCAGCAGGCGCTGCTGAGCGAAGAGAACGACGTCTGCGTGCAGGACAAGCTCAACCACGCCAGCCTGCTCGATGCCACGCGCCTGGCCGGTGCGCGCCTGCGCCGCTACCCGCACCTGGACCCGGAAGGCGCCATGCGTCAACTCAAGCACGCGCCCGACGGTGCCGCCATGCTGGCCACCGATGGGGTCTTCAGCATGGATGGCGATGTTGCACCGCTGCGTGCGCTGTCGCTGGTCGCGCGCCTGCAGCAGGCGCTGTTCTACGTGGACGACGCGCATGGCGTGGGCGTGCTCGGCGATGGCCGTGGCGCCGTCGCCACCGCCGGCCTGGGCGTGGACGACGTGCCGCTGCAGCTGGTCACCCTGGGCAAGGCGCTGGGCAGTTCCGGCGCGCTGGTGCTGGGCCGCGAGGACCTGGTCGAGCACCTTTCCGAAACCGCACGCCCCTACATCTACACCACCGCCCTGCCGCCGGCGCTGGCCGCCTCGGCCCTGGAAGCGGTGCGCCTGGCCCGCCGCGACCATTGGCGCCGGGCCAAGCTGGCCGACCTGATCGCCCTGTTCCGCGGAGAGGCGCGCCGCCATGGCCTCGACCTGATGGCCTCGGAAACCCCGATCCAGCCGCTGCTGTGTGGCGATGACCACACCGCCGTGGCGATGTCGCAGGCGCTGGAGCAGGCCG
>DOKO01000301.1 GCA_003510825.1 Stenotrophomonas sp. | reverse complement strand
CTGGAGTAGGCGGGACGGTCGCGGAATTTCGCGACGGAAGCGTCGAAGACCGAAGCTACCGAATGGAACTCGTTGATGTCGATCTCGGCGGGAACGCCTTTCGGATAGCTCTGCAGCCAGGGACGATCCAGACTCATATTCCCCCTCCAGGAATCGTTTTTGATGGGTGCGGCGCGGACAGTATCCGCCAGAACCGCTCGCAGCAGCATACCGTTCCGTAGGGAAAACGCGAAGGGGGCCTTGCGGAGCGGGTTGGTCGAATGCGTCAGATACCGCCGGGCATGGCTCGGCGCTACCGATCAGGGTGCGGAAACCGGTAGCGCCGGGCCGTGCCCGGCGGGTTTTCTGCGTCAGCCGCGGCTGCGCGCCGGGGCACCGTTGGCCTTGTAGTAGGGCGCGGTGCTGCGGGCCAGCGGGGTGCGGCCGCGGATCACGTCGGCCAGCTTCTCGGCAATCATGATGGTCGGCGCGTTGAGGTTGCCGGTGACCACCTGCGGCATGATCGAGGCATCGACGATGCGCAGGCCGTCCAGGCCGTGCACGCGGCCCTGGCCATCGACCACCGCCATCGGGTCATCGGCGTGGCCCATCTTGTTGGTGCACGAGGGGTGGTAGGCGGTCTCGGCGTGTTCGCGCACGAAGCCATCGATCTGTGCATCGGTCTGCAGCTCGCGGCCGGGCGAGATCTCGCGGCCGCTGTAGGGTGCCAGCGCCGGCTGCGCGAAGATCTCGCGGGTGATGCGGATGGCCGCGCGGAACTCGCGCCAGTCCTGCTCGTGGGACATGTAGTTGAACAGGATGCTGGGGTGCACGCGCGGATCCTTGGAAACGACCTGGACGCGGCCACGGCTGGGCGAGCGCATCGAGCCGACATGCATCTGGAAGCTGTGCGCCTTGATCGGGTTGGAGCCGTTGTAATTGATGGCCACCGGCAGGAAGTGGTACTGCAGGTTCGGCCAGTCGAAGGCCTCGTCGCTGCGGATGAAGCCACCGGCCTCGAACTGGTTGCTGGCGCCGATGCCGGTGCCCAGGAACAGCCATTCGGCACCGATGGCCGGCTGGTTGTGCAGCTTCAGTGCCGGGGCCAGCGACACCGGCTTTTTGCATTCGTACTGCAGGTACATCTCCAGGTGATCCTGCAGGTTGGCGCCGACGCCGGGCAGGTGGTGCACCAGATCGATGTCCAGGCTGCGCAGCAGATCGGCCGGGCCGACGCCGGAGCGCTGCAGGATCTGCGGCGAGGCGATGGCGCCACCGCACAGCAGCACTTCGCGGCGGGCGGTGGCGCGCTGCGGCTGGTCGTTGTGCAGCCACTGCACGCCCACCGCGCGCTTGCCCGAGAACAGGATGCGGTCGGTGAGGGCGTGGGTGACGATGGTCAGGTTCGGGCGCGGCTTGGCCAGGTCCAGGTAGCCGCGGGCGGTGCTGGAGCGGCGACCCTTAGGCGTGACCGTGCGGTCCATCGGGCCGAAGCCTTCCTGCTGGTAGCCGTTGAGGTCGTCGGTGCGCGGGTAGCCGGCCTGCACGCCGGCTTCGACCATCGCGGCGAACAGTTCGTTGTTGCCGGCCTTGGGCGTGGTCACCCGCAGCGGGCCGTCGCCACCGTGGTAGTCGTTGGAGCCAATGTCGCGGGTCTCGGCCTTGCGGAAGTAGGGCAGGCAGTCCAGGTAGGTCCAGTCTTCCAGGCCCGGCATGCTGGCCCAGTGGTCGTAGTCCATGGCGTTGCCGCGGATGTAGCACATGCCGTTGATCAGCGACGAGCCGCCCAGGCCCTTGCCGCGCCCGCAATCCATGCGGCGGTTGTTCATGAAGGGCTCCGGGTCGGTCTTGTACGCCCAGTTGTAGCGCTTGCCCTGCAGCGGGTAGGCCAGTGCAGCGGGCATCTGGGTGCGGAAGTCGAGGCGGTAATCCGGGCCACCGGCTTCCAGCAGCAGCACGCTGACATCGGCATCCTCGGTGAGGCGGGTGGCCAGCACGTTGCCGGCCGAACCGGCGCCGATGATGATGTAGTCGTACTCGTTGGGGGTACTCATGGTTGTTCTCCTGCGGGCCGGGACGCGCGTTGCGCAGCTCTCCCGGCGGAAACTGTATCCGGCGTTCGCGCCGGGCGGCTGGCTCAGGGCGCGCTGATCAGAACACGCTGATCAGAACACGCTGGCGTAGTCGCCCAGTTCGACCTGCACCGACTTGATTCGGGTGTAGTGACCCAGCGTGGACAGGCCGTTCTCGCGGCCTACGCCGGACTGCTTGTAGCCACCGACCGGCATTTCCGCAGGCGATTCGCCCCAGGTGTTGATCCAGCAGATGCCGGCTTCGAGGCGGTGGATGATGCGGTGGGCGCGGCTGATATCACGACTGACCACGCCGGCGGCAAGGCCGAAGGTGGTGTCGTTGGCGCGGCGCACGGCTTCGTCCTCGTCTTCGTAGGCGAGGATGCTCATGACCGGCCCGAAGATCTCTTCGCGGACGATGGTCATGTCATCGCGGCAGTCGGAGAACACGGTGGGCAGCACGTAGGCGCCATCGGCCAGCGCGCCGTCCTCCGCACGGCCACCGCCAACCAGCACGCGTGCGCCTTCGGCCTTGCCGCTGTCGATGTAGCGCAGCACGTTGTGCATGTGCGGGAAGCTGACCATCGGCCCGAAGTTGGTGTCGGCGGCCTGCGGATCGCCGATGCGGATGCGCTTGACCCGCTCGACCACGGCGGCCTCGAACGCGGCCAGCATGCTGCGCGGCACGAACACGCGGGTGCCGTTGGTGCACACCTGGCCGGAGCTGAAGAAGTTGGCCATCACCGCGATGTCGGCGGCGCGGTCGAGGTCGGCGTCATCGCAGATGACCAGCGGGGACTTGCCGCCCAGCTCCATGGTCACTTCCTTCAGGGACGACGACGCGGCGGCGGCCATCACCTTCTTGCCGGTGGCCACGCCGCCAGTGAAGGAGATCTTCTCGATCACCGGGTGTTCGGTGAGCCAGTTGCCGATCTCGCCGCCCGGGCCCTGCACGACGTTGAACACGCCGTCCGGCACGCCGGCTTCGCTGTAGATCTCGGCCAGCTTCAGTGCGGTCAGCGGGGTCACTTCCGAGGGCTTGAACACCATGGCGTTGCCGGCCGCCAGTGCGGGTGCCGACTTCCACAGCGCGATCTGGATCGGGTAGTTCCAGGCACCGATGCCGGCCACCACGCCCAGGGGTTCGCGGCGGGTATAGAAGAAGCTCGATTCACGCAGCGGCAGCTGGATGCCCTCGATGGCGGTGGCCAGGCCGGCGTAGTACTCCAGCACGTCGGCGCCGGTGACGATGTCCACCGTGGTGGTCTCGGCCAGCGCCTTGCCGGTGTCCAGGGTTTCCAGCTGGGCCAGCGCATCATTGCGTTCGCGCAGCAGGTCGACCGCGCGGCGCAGGATGCGCGAGCGCTCCATCGCGGTCATTGCCGCCCAGACCTTCTGGCCTTCGGCCGCGCTCTGCACCGCGCGCTCGACGTCTGCCTGGCTGGCGATCTGCACCTCGGCCAGGACCTGGCCATTGGCCGGGTTGATGGACTGGAAGGTCTTGCCGCTGGTGGCATCGACGCGTCGGCCGTGGATGTAGAGCTGTTGGACGGGCAGGGCGGTCATGGGGGCACTCCTGGAAACAAAGGGGGAAGGGCTTGAGGCTGCTTATACGCTCTCGGGCTGCAGCTGGAAGTCGATGTAGGCGTAGGCCAGCGCGCGGGCGGCCGCGGTATCGAACGGGCCGCCGACCAGGCTGCCGCGCAGCCACAGGCCGTCGATCATCGCGGCCAGGCCACGGGCGGCGTCGCGGGCGCGTTCGGCCGGCAGCGCGCGGTGGAACTGATGGGCCAGGTTGGAATACAGCCGCTGGTCGTTGATGCGCTGCAGGCGGGCCAGTTCCGGCTGGTGCATGCTCGCCGCCCAGAAGGTCAGCCATACGCGCATGGCCGGACCGCTGGTCTGGGTCTGGTCGAAGTTGCCATCGACCAGCGCGCGCAGCTGGGCCCGCGGATCTGCATCGGCCTTGGCGCGGTACTGGGCGAAGGCGTCTTTCAGTTCGTTGAGGATCTGCCGCATCGCGGCGTTGAGCAGGCCGGCCTTGTCGCCGAAGTAGTGGGCGACGATGCCGGTGGACAGGCCGGCCTGGCGGGCGATGGTGGCCACGGTGGCGTCGGCCAGGCCGATGTCGTGGATCACTTGGAAGGTGGCCTGGATCAGCTGCTCGCGGCGGATCGGTTCGATGCCTTTCTTCGGCACGGTCTCACCTGGGGCATGGGCGTTGGCCCGAGGTGGACAGTATCGCGTTTATTGATTGAACGTTCAATCAACAAAAAGTGAAGGTGGTGTATGGGTGGGGGTCGGGGTCAGAGCCCTTTCCTTTGGAAAGGGATCCGACCCCG
>DOKO01000156.1 GCA_003510825.1 Stenotrophomonas sp. | reverse complement strand
CAGGTCGAAGCCCTTCTGGAAATCGTCGATCGGCAGCTGGTGGGTCATCACCTTGCCCAGCGGGAAGCCGGACAGCACCAGCTGGGTCATCTTGTACCAGGTCTCGTACATCTTGCGGCCGTAGATGCCCTGCACGGTCAGGCCCTTGAAGATGATCTTGTCCCAGTCGCAGCCGGCGCCCTTGGGCATGATGCCGAGCATGGCGATCTTGCCGCCGTGGTACATGCAGTCGAGCATGTCGTTGAAGGCGCGCGGGTTGCCGCTCATTTCCAGGCCCACGTCGAAGCCCTCCATGTGCAGTTCCTTCATCACGTCCTTCAGCGACTGGTTGGCGACGTTGACCACGCGGGTGGCACCCATGTCGGCCGCCAGCTTCAGGCGGAAGTCGTTGACGTCGGTGACCACCACGTTGCGCGCACCGATGTGCTTGCAGATGCCGGCGGCGATGATGCCGATCGGGCCTGCGCCGGTGATCAGCACGTCCTCGCCGATGACGTCGAACTCCAGCGCGCAGTGCGCGGCATTGCCGTACGGGTCGAAGAAGGCGGCCAGCTCGGACGGGATCTGGTCGGGGATCGGCCACAGGTTGCTGGCCGGCATCACCATGTATTCGGCGAAGGCGCCGTTGACGTTGACGCCGATGCCGACGGTGTTCGGGCACAGGTGCGGGCGGCCGCCGCGGCAGTTGCGGCAGTGGCCGCAGACGATGTGGCCTTCGGCCGAGACGCGCTGGCCGATTTCATAGCCGGTCACGGCCGAGCCGAGTCCGGCGACGCGGCCGACGAACTCGTGGCCGATGGTCAGGCCCGGCTTGATGGTGCGCTGGCTCCACTCGTCCCACAGGTAGATGTGCAGGTCGGTGCCGCAGATGGCGGTCTTTTCCAGCTTGATCAGGACCTCGTTCGGGCCCGGGGTCGGCACCGGAACCTCTTCGAGCCAGATGCCCTTGGCTGCTTCGCGCTTGACCAGGGCCTTCATCGTTTGCTGCGCCATCGGGTGGAACTCATCAGGGGGAAAACGCGGATTATAGAGGCCCGCGCGGAATTCCCATGTTGCGCTGCGGGTGCATTGGCGCTCCCGGTAGCGCCGGGCCATGCCCGGCGAAGCGGCCAGACCGGCCCATGACTTCCGGGGATCGGGGCGGGGCAGGGGGCTGGGCTACACTCGGCGGTTCTTTCACCAGGGGCCGCTCGATGCGCTCGAACCTGCTTGCATTCTCCGTCGTCGCCAGCCTTGGGCTGGTCCAGGTCGCCCATGCCGCCGAAGGCATGTGGGTGCCGCAGCAGCTGCCGGAAATCGCCGGCCCGCTGCAGAAGGCCGGCCTGAAGCTGTCCCCTGAACAGCTGGCCGACCTGACCGGCAACCCGATGGGCGCGGTGGTCGCGCTGGGTGGCTGCACCGCCAGCTTCGTGTCCCCGCAGGGCCTGGTGGTCACCAACCACCACTGTGCCTACGGCGCCATCCAGCTGAACTCGACCGCGCAGAAGAACCTGATCAAGGACGGCTTCAACGCGCCCAAGCTCAGCGACGAACTGAGCGCCGGCCCCAACGCCCGCGTCTTCGTGCTCGACCAGATCACCGACGTCACCGCCCAGGCCAAGGCCGCCATCGCTGCCGCCGGCAAGGATCCGCTGGCCCGCAGCCGCGCCCTGGATGCCTTCGACAAGGCCCAGGTCGCCGCCTGTGAAGCCGATGCCGGCTTCCGCTGCCGCCTGTACTCGTTCAGCGGCGGCAACACCTACCGCCTGTTCCGCAACATGGAAATCAAGGACGTGCGCCTGGTCTACGCGCCCCCGGGCAGCGTCGGCAAGTTCGGCGGCGACATCGACAACTGGATGTGGCCGCGCCACACCGGCGATTTCTCGTTCTACCGCGCCTACGTCGGCAAGGACGGCAAGCCGGCGGCATTCTCGACCGACAACGTGCCCTACCAGCCCAAGCACTTCCTGAAGTTCGCCGACCAGCCGCTGGGTGCCGACGACTTCGTGATGGTGGCCGGCTACCCGGGCCGCACCAACCGCTACGCCCTGGCCGGTGAGTTCAACGAGACCGCCAGCTTCACCTACCCGACCATCGCCCGCCACTACAACGCGGTGCTGAAGATGATCGACGAGGCCGGCAAGGCCGACCCGGACGTGAAGGTGAAGTACGCCGCCACCGCCGCCAGCATGAACAACGTGGCCAAGAACTACCTGGGCCAGCTGGAAGGCTTCAAGCGCATCGACGCGGCTGGCCAGAAGCAGGCCGAAGAAGCCGCTGTGCTGGCCTGGCTGAAGAAGCAGGGCGCCGCCGGCAAGCCGGCCCTGGCCGCGCACGCGCAGCTGCTCAAGCACCTGGACACCAGCAAGGCCACGCGTGAGCGCGACCTGTTCGTGTCGCAGTTCAACAACACCTCGGCCGTCAGCGCCGCCATCACCCTGTACCGCCTGTCGATCGAGCGCAGCAAGCCGGACGCCGAACGCGAAGCCGGCTACCAGCAGCGCGACCTGACCACCATCGAAGGTGGCCTGAAGCAGATGGACCGCCGCTACGTGGCGAAGATGGACCAGCAGCTGCAGACCTACTGGCTGGACCAGTACGTCGCCCTGCCGGCTGCGCAGCGTGACAACGAAGTCCTGAACAAGTGGCTGGGTGGCAGCGACGAGGCCGCCGTGAAGTCGATGGTCGGCAAGCTGTCGGGCACCCAGCTGGGCAGCCTCGATACGCGCCTGAAGTGGTTCACCGCCGACCGCGCCGCCTTCGAAGCCAGCACCGATCCGGCCATCCAGTACGCCGTGGCCGTCATGCCGGCGCTGCTGAAGCAGGAAGAACAGCGCAAGATCCGCGAAGGCGAATCGCTGACCGCGCGTCCGCTGTACCTGCAGGCGGTGGCCGACTACAAGAAGAGCCAGGGCGAGTTCGTCTATCCGGACGCCAACCTGTCGCTGCGCATCACCTTCGGCAACGTCATGGGCTATGGCAAGGACGGCGTGCAGTACACCCCGTTCACCACCCTGGAAGGCGTGGCCGCCAAGGAAACCGGCGAAGATCCGTTCGATTCGCCGAAGGCGCTGCTGGATGCGGTCAAGGCCAAGCGTTACGGCGGTCTGGAAGACAAGCGCATCGGTTCGGTGCCGGTGAACTTCCTGTCCAACCTGGACATCACCGGCGGCAACTCCGGTTCGCCGGTGCTGGACGCGCACGGCAAGCTGGTTGGCCTGGCCTTCGACGGCAACTGGGAATCGGTCAGCTCCAACTGGGTGTTCGACCCGGTGATGACCCGCATGATCGCCGTGGACAGCCGCTACATGCAGTGGATCATGCAGGAAGTGGCGCCGGCGCCGCAGCTGCTGAAGGAACTGAACCTGGCCAAATAAGGTAGTGCCGGCCGCTGGCCGGCAATGCCCACCAAG
>DOKO01000415.1 GCA_003510825.1 Stenotrophomonas sp. | reverse complement strand
CGATGCCACCGGCCAGCAGCAGGCGGCGGCGCAGCGAGGGTTGCCCGCTCACGGCGCGGCCAGCCGCCAGCCCTGGCCGCGCACGGTCTGGATCAGGTCGCTGCCGAGCTTGCGGCGCACGCGTCCGAGCAGCACGTCCAGCGCATTCGAATCCGGGTCGAGGCCGCCATCGAAGACCTGTTCGCCCAGGCGGTCGCGGCCGATCACCTGGCCACTGTGGTGGATGAAACAGCTGAGCAGGCGGAATTCCTGCGGGCTGAGCGCCAGGGCCTGGCCGTCCAGTTCGAAGCGCCCGGCGTTGACGTCCAGCTGCAGGGGGCCGCAGTGCAGGCGTGGGCTGGCATGGCCATGGCTGCGGCGGATCAGGGCGCGCAGGCGCAGCACCAGTTCATCGGCCTGGAAGGGTTTGGTCAGGTAGTCATCGGCGCCGGCATCGAACCCGGCCAGCTTGTCGTGCCAGCGCCCGCGTGCGGTCAACACCAGCACCGGAAAACTGCGGCCGTTGCTGCGCCAGCGCTCGATCACGCTCAGGCCGTCCAGCCCGGGCAGGCCGAGGTCGACGATGGCCGCCTGCAGATCCTCGATCTGGCCGATCTCTTCGGCCTGGCGGCCATCGGCCACGGTCTGCACCACGTAACCGGCCTGTTCCAGCAGCGGCTGCAGGCGCTGTGCCAGCGCCGCATCATCTTCGGCCAGCAGGATGCGCATCAGTCGTCCAGCTCCGTCTTCAGCAGCCTGCCGTTGCGCGCATCATAGTCCAGCTCCACCACCACGCCGTCGGCGCGCAGGATCTCAACTTCGTACACGCCATCGTCCAGCTCCACTTCCAGCAGCTGGCCGGGGTGGCGCTTGAGTGCATCGCGCACCACGCCTTCCAGCGCGACGTAGCGACCCTGCTGCACCGCCCGGCGCGCGACATCCTGCGCCGGATCCTGGGCAGGCCGGGCGGCGGTCGCGGGGCTGGCCAGGGCCAGCAGCAGGGGCAGGGCGAACAGCAGCGTCACGGGGGAGGGCAGCCATGCGGGGAGGATGGCGCGAGTGTGCCGGTTGCGGCTAACCATTGGCTAACAGTGCCGGCTAAGGGGCTGTTAACCGCGCCCGGCATCGTGGCGGTGCCGGGATGGTCCGGCATCGAACAGGAGAACCCCCATGTTGAAGCCGCTCACCCTCGCCACCGTTGCCGCCCTGGCCTTCGCCCCCGCCGTGCAGGCGGCCCCGCTGGGCATGGCCCAGGTCGAGCAGACCCTGCGCAAGGCCGGCTACACCCAGATCCACGAGATCGAGCGCGATGATGGTCTGTGGGAGGCCGATGTCAGCCGTGCCGATGGTCGCTTCAGCGAGGTGTATGTCGACCCGAAGACCGGTGAGATCTTCGACGAGCACGATGGCCGCGCGCTGCTGGGCACCGAGCAGGTGCTGGCCAAGGCGCAGGCGCACGGTCTGCGCGAGATCCATTCGCTGGAACGCGATGGCGCGACCTGGTCGCTGGAAGCGCGCAACGCCCGCAACCAGCGCGTGGAAGTGCGCCTGAGCGGCCATGACGGGCGGATCCTGCACAGCGAGCGTGATGGCTGGCTGGATTAAGGTCGGTAGCGCCGGGCCATGCCCGGCGGACGCAGTGTGCAGCCGAGCGCAGGCTCAAACGGTAGCGCCGGGCCATGCCCGGCGAGCGCAGCGGAAGCTGTTTACCAGCCGTACGGCGGCGGGTAATCCCAGTAACCCGGGCCACCGCCGCCATAGAAACCACCACCATACGGGCCGAAGCCCGGTCCCTTGCCTTCACTGACATGGATGTTGAGGTTGACCCCGTGGGTCTTGCCCTCATCGGTGGTGTAGTTCTTGCTGAGGTTGAGCGTGGCGGCGTTGTAGTGCGAGTTGCCGTAGCCCTTCGAATAACCAATGCCGGTGGTGAAGCTGCCGGACACCTTCAGCTTGTCGTCGGTCACGTCGGCAATGCGCGCGTCGTCGTGCACGCGTGGGCCGCTCTTGTCGCCGTAGTAGGTGCCCGGCGGGTCCTGCTGCACGGTCGGGTCGTTGAGATAGCGCATCGGTGCCTGCGGCACGGACAGATCCAGGCCCGGCGACTGCGGCGCCGTGGCGCCCGCAGCGGACTGGGCCAGCACGGTCCCGGGCAGGCTGGACAGGCACAGCAGCAGGGTCAGGGGACGGATCATCGCGATGCTCCAACGGGCAGGGACCGCGCCACGCGCGGCGGTACAGGCCGACGCTAACAGGCGTTGCTTGAATGATGCCTGTCGCCGCCGGCTTGTGGTAGATCCGGGCCAAGCCCGGATCCCCTTAGACCCGGTCGAACCCGAAAAGATCCTGCAGCGGGTGCCGGCGCCGCTCGATCCGCGCCCGCAGCAGCCCGGCACCGATCATCGAGTAGGTGATGCCGTTGCCACCGTAGGCCATGGCCAGGTGCACGCGCGGCACCCACTGAGGGTGCGGGCCGAAGAACGGCAGGCCGTCGGCGGTCTCGGCAAAGGTGCCCGCCCAGGAAAACGCCGGGGTCGGGTCGAGCTGCGGGAACCAGTGCAGCAGCTGCTTCATCAGCTGCTTCGCCTTGCCCTCCACCCGCCGGTCGCGGCGCGCCGGGATGTCGATCGCATCGTCCAGCCCGCCCACCAGCAGCCGGCCCTCGCCGGTGGCCCGCAGGTACAGGTAGGGCCGTGCGCTTTCCCACACCATCGTGCGCTGCAGCGGGCCCAGCACGTCGGCATCGATGGGGTCGGTGATGAAGGCGTAGCTGCTGCGGTTGCGCGCCACCCGCTGCTCGATCCAGCGCTGGTTGGCGTAGCCCATTGCGAGCACGACGTGGCGCGCACGGATGGTGGCCCCCGCCTCGGTACGTGCGGTCACGCTGCGCGAGGTGGCCTCCAGGCTGTGCAGCACCGTGCGGTCATGCACATGGCCGCCGCGGCGGCGCACGCGCTTGAGCAGGCCATAGGTGAGGCAGTAGGGATCGACCCGCGCGGCCTGGCGGGTCAGCAGCGCGCCACCGGCGTCCACGCCGAAGCGCTGCTGCAGGTCGTCCGGCTGCAGCCAGCGGGCGTCCAGTCCGGCCTGGCGGCGTGCGGCACCCTCGGCCATCAGCACCGGCACGTCGCGATGGCGGCTGGCCAGATAGAGGCTGTCCATGCGCTGGAAATCGACGTTCTTCAGTCCGCGCGCCACTTCGCACAGGGCCGGGATGGCCTCGGCGCAGGCGCGGTAGGCCAGTTCCGCGGCATCAGTGCCGTACTGGCGGGCCAGGTCCAGCAGGTGGGTGTCGATCTCGTACTGCAGCAGGGCGGTGCTGGCTGCGGTGCTGCCCCAGCCGATGTCGCGCTGCTCGATCACCGCTACCTCGTGGCCGTGGCCGGACAGCTCATCGGCAATCAACGCGCCGGTGACACCGCCGCCCACCACCAGGACATCGCAACGCAGGTCCTGCTGCAGCGGCGGGAAGGCCTGGATAAGCCCATTGCTCACGGCCCACCAGGGGTAACCGCTCTTCAGGTCCATGGGGTGGGCTCAGGCCGTGGGGTTGCCGGTATGCGGGGTGTGGATCAGTTCGGACAGATCGAAGCCCTGCTGCTGGGCCGTGGCCAGATAATGGTCGCGCACGGTGGCATCCAGCTGCGGTTCGCGGGCCAGCAGCCACAGGAATTTCCGGTCGGGGCTGCCGACCAGGGCGACGCTGTAGTCCGGGGCCACCTGCACCACCCAGTAGTCGCCCTTGGTGAAGGGCAGCCAGCGCAGGCCCTTGGGCAGGAAGCTCACCGCCAGGCGCGCGCTGTCATTGTCCACCGGGCTGGCTTCGCCGATGGCTTCTTCCACCTCGCCGTCCATGCGGCAGCGGTTGTGCACCTGCACGTTGCCGTTGTCGAGCAGGCTGTAGTGCGCCGACACGTCGGTGCAGCCTTCCGGCTCGTGGCGCATGGGCAGGCGGGCGATCTCGTACCAGGTGCCCAGGTAGCGGGGCAGCTTGAGGTCGGCGACGGTCTTCAGCGGCGGGTGGTCGGTCATGGACAGTGGGGTTGGGAACGGACCTCCACCATGCCGTCGGGCTCGCCATGGGCAGGTGAAGCCGGGGCGAGGCCCACGTCCAGAACAATGCGTCGCCCGCGCGGCGGCGCAGCTGTCACCGGCGCAGCGCTATCCTTGCGTCAGCGCCGGGTTTTTTCCCTATACAAGCGAAGTGGAGGTGCCGATGTACCAGGTGATCCTGTTGAAGAGTGAAACCGCGTTTGCCCGCGAGCAGTGGCCGCAGGTGGACGACGTGGTCGATTACGAGGGCGTCAGCTACAGCCTGCGCGCGGGCCCGCGCCAGCCGCTGCCGACCGACCACGACTGGCACCCCATCGCCGTGTACGCGCCGGATGAGATCAGCGAAGAGGAATTCCAGGACTGGTACGCGCTGCAGCAGCCGCAGGTGGAAGAGCTGCGGTTGAAGTATTGAACCCTGGGTAGAGTCGACCGTTGGTCGACTGCCCTTTGCGGGACGCGCTGAAAATCCCGCGCTGCGCGCGGTAGTCGACCAACGGTCGACTCTACCCCGGTTGGTGTTGGCGTGGCCGTCCATCCGGCCTTTACCAGCCGTGCCGTATAGTCGCGCGCAGGCGCGGTGGTCCGCGCGAACCGGTGTGGCTGGCTTGTTTTCCTTCTTCCGAACGATCCTGATGCGTGGCCCGTGGCTGGCGCTGCTGTTGTGTGGTGCGCTGCTGCTGGCCGCGCCGGTACTGGCCCAGGACGACGACCCGACGCCGAAGCAGCAGCTGGCCCAGTTCGATGCCAGCCTGAAGGACGTGGAGCGCAAGCGCGATTCCGCCGAAGCCACCGAGACGCTGGCGATGCTGTCCGAGACCGCATCGCAGGTGCGCCGCGATGCCGAGGCGCTGGACAAGAGCCTGCAGCCGCAGCTGGACCAGTTGATCGAGCAGCTGGCCCAGCTGGGCACGGCGCCGGAGGGCACCACCGAGCTGCCCGAGCTGGCGACGCAGCGCCGCAACCTCACCCGCCAGCGCGATGCGCTGGCGTCTTCGGTCGCACAGGCCAAGGCCAGCGCCGTGCGCGCCGGCCAGCTGGCCAACGATATCGAGAAGCAGCGCACCGCACAGCGCACCGAAGAACTGGGCCAGAAGGTCGATTCACCACTGTCGCCCGCGCTGTGGCGCAAGGTCGCCAAGCAGCTGCCGGTGGATATCGCCCGGGTCACGCCGCTGGCCGCGCAGGGCCGCGATGCCCTGGTGGCCGCCCTGGACAAGGAAGGCTGGGGCACGCCGCTGCTGGGCCTGCTGGCCGCGCTGGTGATGATGTTCCCGCTGCGCCTGTGGCTGCGCGCGCTGGGCCGGCGCTTCGCCGCCTCCGAGCGCGCGCCTGATGGACGCCTGCGCCGCTCCGGCCTGGCCATGTGGCTGCTGCTGGTCGGCACGTTGCTGCCGGGCTACGCAGTGGTGGTGTTCATCGCCTCGCTCAATGCCATCGGCGGTATCGCCCCGCGCCTGCAGAACGTGGCCGACGGCGTGCAGGCGGCCAGCTTTGCTGCCGCCTTCATCGCCGCGCTCAGCGCCTGCCTGCTGGTTCCCACGCGGCCCTCGTGGCGCCTGTTGAACCTGGATGACACCGCCGCGCTGAAACTTCGCAAGTACGCCTGGGGCGCGGCCGCGCTGGCCTGGTTCAGCACGGTGCTGGTGGCCATCGACCAGGCCACGCGCACCAGCGATGTGACCACGGTGGCGCTGGACGGCGTGATCGCACTGACCTACCTCGGCCTGATCATGGCGATGCTGGTCACCTTGTCCCGCCTGCACCGCCGCCAGACTGCCGAAGCCGAGGCCAAGCTGGAGGCGCAGGCCGATGGCGTGGGCGCGGCGGTGCCGGTACGTCGCAGCAGCTGGCTGGTGCTGGCCCGCGTGGCCGGCAATCTCGCGGTCACCGCGGCGATCATCGCCACCCTGCTGGGCTACGTGAACTTCGCCAAGTTCGTGAACCAGCAGCTGATCGGCGGCAGCATCGTGGTGCTGGCGGCGCTGCTGCTATTCAAGTTCGTCGATGACCTCTGCACCTGGCTGCTCAACGCCGACAGCAAGGTCGGCCAGACCATCCTGCTGAGCACCGGCCTGAGCGTGTCGCGGCTGGAGCAGGCCGGCGTGCTGCTGTCGGCGATGCTGCGTACCCTGGTGGTGCTGATCGCGCTGCTGGCCCTGGCCGCGCCGTTCGGCAACGTCGGCACCATCGTCGAGCGCATCGCTGCGCTGGCCAACGGCATCACGATCAACAAGGACCTGACGCTGCAGCCCGGCCGCATCGCGACCGGCGTGCTGGTGCTGCTGATCGGCGTGGGCCTGACCCAGCTGATGCAGCGCTGGCTGACCGACACCTACCTGCCCAAGACCGAGCTGGACCTGGGCGCGCGCAACTCGATCAGCACCATCTCCGGTTACGTCGGCATCATCCTGGTGGGCCTGTGGGCGCTGACCGCGATGGGCCTGGACATGAAGAACCTGGCGCTGCTGGCCAGTGCGCTGTCGGTGGGTATTGGTTTCGGCCTGCAGGCGATCATCCAGAACTTCGTGTCGGGCCTGATCCTGCTGGCCGAGCGACCGGTGAAGATCGGCGACTGGGTGAAGCTGGGTGACCAGGAAGGCGACATCCGCCGCATCAACGTGCGTTCGACCGAGATCCAGGTGGGCGACAAGTCGACGCTGATCGTGCCGAACTCGGAGCTGATCACCAAGACCATCCGCAACATGACGATGGGCAACAACCAGGGCCGCATCCAGATCCAGTTCGCGGTGCCGACCAGCACCGACGTGGCGGGCCTGAAACAGGCGCTGCTGGATGCCTATGGTGCGCACCAGGCGGTGCTGCAGCAGCCGGCGCCGTCGGTGTTCATCGACAGCATTGCCGGCGGCCAGATCACGTTCAACAGCTTCGCCTACGTGGCGAGCCCGCGGCAGGTGTATGGCACGCGCAGTGATCTGTATTTCAGCCTGCTGCAGATACTGGCCGAGCGGGACATTCCGCTGTCGACCCCGACCGACATCCATCTGGTACGCGACACCCCGCCGGAGTAGTGGGTTTCTGCAGGGCTTGCAGCCCTGCACCTGCTGCAATCAACGTCAACGTCAAAAGCCAGAGCGGCATTCCGTGGGATGGCGGGGCGGTGTCGGATTGCGGGGACGCCGCAAGTACGTCCCTGTAGGCTTGGCCGCCGCATCCATGCGGCGGACACCCCGCAATCCGACACCGCCCCGCCTTCGACAGGTTCACGTGGCTGTTGGAACCTGCTGGTGGTGGGTGCCGAC
>DOKO01000421.1 GCA_003510825.1 Stenotrophomonas sp. | reverse complement strand
TCGGCGATGCGTTTGGCGGCCGTGCCGTCGCCGTAGGGATTGTGGCTGCGCGAGAACTGCTGGTAGGCCGTTGGATCATCGATCAGGCGACTTGCCTCGGCCACGATGCGCGCCGCATCGGTACCGACCAGGACCACGGTCCCGGCTTCGACGGCTTCCGGGCGTTCGGTCACATCCCGCATCACCAGCACCGGCTTGCCCAGCGAGGGGGCTTCTTCCTGGACACCGCCTGAGTCGGTAATCAGCAGGTAGGCCTGGGACATGAGGTACACGAAAGGCAGATAGTCCTGCGGTTCGATCAGGGTGATCGCCGGATGGTTGCCGAGGAATCGGTTGACCGGCTCCTGGACATTCGGATTCAGGTGAACCGGGTAGACGATCTGCGTATCGCCGCGGTCGGCAAGGCTGCGAAGTGCCTGGCAGATCTGTTCGAATCCATCACCGAAATTCTCCCGACGATGGCCGGTGACCAGGATCAGTTTCCTGGAAGGATCCAGGAACGGGAAACGTGCCGCGAGGCTTTCGCGCAGGGCGTCGTCGTGCTCGATGCGGTTCGTCACCTGCAGGAGTGCATCGATGACGGTATTGCCGGTGACCAGGATCCGCCCATCGTCGATGTTCTCGCGACGCAGATTGTCGCGGGCACGCTGGGTGGGGGCAAAGTGCATGGACGTCAACGGAGCGGTCAGGCAGCGATTGGCTTCTTCAGGCCACGGTGCGTAGAGGTCGCCCGTGCGCAGCCCCGCCTCGACATGCCCTACGGGAACCCGGTTGTAGAACGCTGCCAATGCGGAAGCCAGCGTCGTGCTGGTATCGCCATGGACCAGGACCAGATCGGGCTTGCGCCGCGCGATGACGTCGCACATGCCCATCAGGATCTTGCTGAACAGGCCTTGCAGGGTCTGGCCCGGCTCCATCACATCAAGGTCTTCGTCGGGCCGGATCTCGAAAAGCTCGAGCACCTGGTCCAGCATCTGCCTGTGCTGGGCAGTGACCGCAACGATAGGCTCGATGCCGGGCGCATTGCGCAGGGCCTCTACGACGGGGGCCATCTTGATAGCCTCCGGACGCGTACCGAAAACGACCAGTACCTTTTTGCGCGCGTCATTCATCGGTTCTTCCTGCTTTACGGAGCTCATCGCCATCCCAGAAGTTCTTCGATCATGGAATTATCCCAGAACACGCCGGCCTTGTTGGCCCTCGCCGCTGCCGCGTTCAGGCGCACCCAGCGAGGTCGCCGCAGCATGGATAGAATGGCGCTATTTCCGCAGGAGCCGGCATGCGCACCATGAATGGATTGTCGATCGCAGCCATGGTGCTGATGTTGTCTGCCTGCCAGCGTTCCCCGGCAGACGTCACGGCCGTGGCCTACCAGGTGCTGGACGCGCAGGCCGGCGAGGGGTGCGCGGTCTGTCTTGTCCCGGCCCGCACGGCATGCGGGGACGGGGCGGAGGCGGGAGAGCTGCGTTGGAACCTGCCTGCCGGGCTGGATGCCACCGGGGTGCGCATCCAGTTGCTTCGGACCGATGGAGAACGCACCGATCTCGCCGCCGGCAGTACGGCGGGTGCCGCGTCCTTCACCGAAGTCCTGCATGCAGGAGATCGCATCGAAGTGCTGGACGAAACGACTTCCCAGCAGTTGATGTACATCCAGCCGGCAGTGAATTCAGCCTGTCCGCCAGAACGCTGAACCATTCATTTTTTAGACGCATCGTCCGCAGGCGTGACGACTTCCATCGGACCGGTGGGAGCAGCGATCGCCTCCATGGAGTAACGGCCCAGCATTTCGGCCGAGTAGGCGTTGAGATGATGGTCGCGCAGCAGCGTGATCGAGCGGATGCGTTCCCCGTTTTCTGCCTCGCATATGACCAGCGTCGGCGCGCACGCGGCCAGCTTGGCCTGGGGATTGGCACCCAGCAGGATCATCTGTCGTCCGAGGTTGTTGCCGTACACCTGCACGTAGGGAGCGTCACTCCAGGTCGCTCTGCTGAGAGGCAGCTGGGCGGCGATCAGGCCAAGCAGGCCGATCGAGACGAGGCCTTTCTGCACAAGGCCCCATGTGCGCCAGTTGCTGCCAGCCGACAGAAGTGCGATGGCGACCGTGCCCAGCTGGTACAGCATCAGGTAGCGCTGCTGGGAGGCGTAGCCGGGCCCGAACATGGACACGCGCGTGATGATGATGCCTGCCACTGCACCGTAGCAGAACAGCATCAGCACGACGGCCAGGAACTGGGTGCTGTTCCATCGATCACGGACGGCGCGCCACCAGAACCATGCATGCGAAGCGATGACCACGGCACCGAGCACCAGGTGCAGCACCTCGCCGCGGCCGGGGAAGTGCAGCTGCAGCGGCGGCAGGTCGGACACCGACAGGGCAGCGATGGTCAGCATCATCCGCGCAATCGGCTCCACGCCCATGTCGAGGATCGCACTCACCCCTTGCCCCACTGTTGCCAGGACGGGCAGCCCCGCGTGCAGATACAGGCTGCTGGCCAGCTTGTAGGCCACGATCCAGCCGGCCACGACAGCGACCGCGACCGCGGTCGGGCGCAGGGTCGTGCCGCGCAGCTTCAACTCACGAAGCAGCAGTGCGCAGATGACGCTGATCGCGCAGATGACGGCGGTCCCGTCCTGGGTGAATGCAACGAGGGCGGCAACGGCAACCAATGGCCACCATCGCTTCTTCTCCACGCCTGTCCACGCCGCCACCGCCAGGGCCGTGGCGGCCAGCGGCCCCAGATAGCCCAGGGTCACCAGTGACCAGTTGAACACCATCCCCCCGCTGAGGGACACGAAGCTGGCCGCGCTGGCGACTGCAGGCAGCAACCACCAGATCCCGGGCCTGTTGGCGCGATTGTCCATCGCCATGACATGCAGCATCAGCAACCATGCGACAGCTGCAATCGCCAGCCCCATGTAGGACTCGATGACGAAGTCCAGATTGAACGCCTCGGCATTCCAGAGCAGCAGGAGCTTCTGCACGGGCTGGGCGTGGTCGTCGGCACTTCGCTTGACATAGAAGTCCTGCAGCGAAAGCCCTGCGTGGTAGTGCTTCTGCAGGAACGCATCGACGAAGTACCAACCGTCCGAGGTGACAAACGGAATGCCGGCGTAGGAGATGTAGGCAGCAGCATTGATGAAGGCAGGCATCGCCAACAGCAGTACGGTCAGCGTACGCCAGTTGATCCAGGCATCCAGGACAGGAGTACGGCTCTGCATGGTCAACCCATCAGTACACGATCAGCCGCTGCCAGGATCGCATCCAGGTGCTGCTCCACGCCGATCCACAGTGGCATGCGTACCAGGCGCTCGCTCAGCTCATCGGTGACCTGCATCGACGAACCCGTGCGGCCATGGCTGAGGCCTGCCGGCGACGAATGCAGGGGGATGTAATGGAAAACGGCCTGCACGCCCTGTTCGCGCAGAGACTGGATGAAGTGGGTGCGCGCATCCAGTGACGGCAGCAACATGTAGTACATGTGCGCGTTGTGCGTCGTGTGTGCCGGAATGGTGGGACGGATCAGCCGTCCTGCGGCTTCGTGCAGTGCCGCCCAGGCGTGGTAGCGCTCCCAGATGGCCAGGCGGCGTGCGGTGATGTCTTCCGCGGCATCCATCTGCGCGGCCAGGAAGGCAGCGGTGATCTCGCCGGGGAGGAACGATGAGCCCACGTCCACCCACGTGTACTTGTCGACCTGTCCGCGGAAGAAGCGGCTGCGATTGGTCCCCTTCTCGCGCACGATCTCGGCGCGCTCGGCATAGACATGGTCGCGGCACAGCAGCGCGCCACCTTCACCGGAAATGATGTTCTTGGTCTCATGGAAGCTCAGCGCGCCCAGATCGCCAATGGTGCCCAGCGGACGCCCCTTGTAGGTGGACATGATGCCCTGTGCGGCATCTTCCACCACGGCCAGGCCGTGACGCTCTGCAATGGCGAGGATCTCGTCCATTTCACAGGCCACGCCGGCGTAATGGACCACGCAGATGGCCTTGGTGCGCGGCGTGATCGCCGCTTCGATCAGAGCTTCGTCGATGTTGAGCGTGTCCTTGCGGATGTCCACGAACACCGGGATCGCACCGCGCAGCACGAACGCATTGGAGGTCGAAACGAAGGTGTAGGACGGCATGATCACTTCATCGCCGGCCTGCAGGTCGAGCAGCAGTGCCGACATCTCCAGTGCAGCGGTGCACGAGTGGGTCAGGAGCGAGGCACTGGCACCGGTGCGCTGGTTGAGCCAGGCGTGGCACTGCTTGGTGAACGGGCCATCGCCACTGAGGTGGCCATTGGCGTGTGCATGGGTGATGTTGACCAGCTCCTGGCCAGTCATGAACGGCTTGTTGAACGGAATCACTGGGGCTCCTGATCGTGGCTGGCGAGCGCCTAGCGCACGCATTCCATGATGTAGTGTGTGTAAGGTACGAAAAGCAGATCGGTGCGTACCTGGCCATCCACCGTGCCGAACTCGGCTGCAGCGATCGCGTGGTAGGCGGCGGGCGTGCGGATGCTCTGCCCGCGATCGCGGGAGATCAGTGCACGTGCGATCGCCGATTGGCCATCCACGTAGGCACCATCCAGGGAAATGAAACGGCCGCCGGGCTTCAGCGCGGCGAAGGCGGTGCGCATGAGTGCGCGCGCATGGGCATCGTCCAGATGGTGCAGGATGCCGACTGCCAGCACCAGATCGGCTTTCTGCTGCTGGTCGTGGCCGACTTCATAATCGGCCACGTCCATGCATTCGAAGCGGGCGCGATCGCCAAACCGCTTCCGCGCCGCCTCGATATAGGCTTCGGACAGGTCGAAGCCGATATAGCGCAGCCCCGCCGGCAACTGGCTGAACAGTTCGCCGGTACCACAGCCGATGTCGAGGATGTGGTCGCCCGGGCGCGGGCGGATATGGTCGCGGATCAGCCGCGTACGGGACCGACGTGCCCCAAGCAGGTTCTGCAGCAGGTCGTAGACCGCCGGGTATGAAAGCACTGCGTGCAACCCATCGGTCTTCTGCGGCATGGTTCAGGCTCCAGAACGAGACAGGACGATGACGCCCAGAATGATCAAGGCGGTGCCGGCGATCTTATGCGAGTCGAACGACTCGCGGAAGAGCCATACCGCCAGCGTCGCAACCAGCGGAAAACTCAGGGCGGTGAACGGGTAGGCCTTGCTCAGGGGCATCCGGCCGATGGCGGCCATCCAGCACAACGATGCGCCGAATGCCGCGGCAAATGCACTGATCACCCAGGGGTTCAGCAGCAGCAAGATGATCGCGCGCAGGTTGAGGCCATCAATGGTGGCGCCGGGGTTGAGGCTGACCTGCCATTTCAGCATCAGCTGTCCGTACACGGTCAGCAGGATGGTCATGGCAATGAAGACGTAGCTCATCGTTTCAGTTCGCTGGCAGGGTGATCTTGCGGGTGAGGACGTCGATCAGATCGGTACCGTCCCACACGGGATGGAAATCCAGCGCGCGGCCGAAAGGCACCACGCGGTCGATCGCACGATTTTCGAGGCGGCACAGGAAATCACGCAGCTGCTCTGCGTTGAATCCATGCTGGACCAGGGTCTGGTCGCGGTCATCCAGCTGCGCGGCCAGTGCATCCAGCGCGGGCAGATCGATTTCCACCACCAGGCCGTGGCCGGACTGGATCTCGCGGATCCCGCCATCGGCGCGGGCCGCTTCCAGCCGCAGCGGATACAGGCCGATGGCATCCGCCGCGTGCACGCCATGGCCCAGCGCTGCAAGCAGGTTGGCATCGGTCACGCGCGCCATCAGTGCTGCCGGCTCGTCCTCCAGTGCGGCAGCCAGCAGGCGCACGGCCGGCCAGAAACGCGACTTGGCAGCGCCTGTCTCGGCGTCACTGCCGATCCAGTAGAGCGTGCGGGGTGAAGAGCAGGCCTGCTGGCCGAACCAGAGCACGTCGTTGCAGAAGCGGCGGGCCAGTTCCTGGAGTTCGGTGTCGCTGGCATCGGCGACCGCCGTGGCGCGCATCACGGCCACGCCGAAACGGTCCGGGAAGGCGAGCTCAAGTGCCAGCGGCGCGATCGGCAGCGAGCGGATCTTGGCTACGGTGGCGTCGCCGCCCCAGATGATGCGGGCGTGGCAACGACGGGAAATGGCCGTGGTAATGGCATCGTCATGCGGGTAGGTCAGCAGCACCGCGCGCTCGAGCACCTGCGGGTGCACGCCCTCGCGCTGCATGTCATGCAGGATCGAGACCAGTGCGTCGCGCTGGGTACTCTGCTTCTGCGACAGGCGCGCCACATTGGTATTGCCCGACAGCACCGACATCAACCAGGCGTAGGCGAACAGCACGTCGACGTTGGCGGGTGCCAGGTGGAACACCAGGCCACGTGCCAGATCCAGCTCGGTCGCCCGTGTGCCGATCCGCTGCGACAGCTGGTTGACGGCTGCGCCGCGGAACCAGTGGCCCAGCGTGGCCAGCTCGGGATGCTGGCGCAGCTGCGGCAGGGTGAACACGCGACGGGAGAAATCCGCTACGAACTCGCGCAGTGGCGCGCTGAACGGCAGCAGCGGAGGCAGCGCCGCCAGGCGCTCCAGTTCGGCGTCCAGCGAGGCGTCGGGGTGGATGGAGAAGAGCAGTCTGGTCATGCGTTGGGTACCGTGCGGGTATCGCTGCAACCGCGGATTTCCACGTTCTTGATGCGGCCGAGTACGGCGAAGTACTTGCCGGGACGGCCGCACGCGCAGTCGTCCTCACCATGGATCACGCCGAGGTCTTCGGTGAGCAGGCTGTGGCCCGGATAGCTTTCCGGCAACAGGCTCAGGACCTGGATCGCGCCGGTGGTGCCATGCGGTACCGGTGCCAGATCCTGCAGGTCGCGCACGATCACATCGGCGTAGGCCGGGGCGTGCAGATGGCCATGCTCGCATTCGAAGAAGATCGAGCCGACCTGTTCAACCATGCCGTAGTAATTGTGGACGCGTTCGATGCCGAAGGTTTCCGACAGTGCAGCCTTGTAGGCCGCGTTGTCGACCTTCTGCTCGTCCATCTTCTTCCAGCCACCGCCGTGGACCAGCATGCTGCCGGCCGGGAAACGGATCTGCCTGCCTGCGCGGCGCGCGGCCTGCACGAACGATTGCCAGACAATGAAGGTGAAGCCGAACAGCAGTACCGGTTCATCGGGATGGGTCTGCAGCCACTGCTCCAGCGCGTCCCAGTCCGGCTGCAGGTCTTCATCCAGCAGGTAAAGGTGGTCGCGGCCGAAGTTGGAGAAGCCCAGGATGCCGGCCGCGCGTGCGTTGAAGCGGCTGCGGTCGCGCAGGAAGCTGGCGTCGTCCACCACCAGCATGCGCATGCGCTTGGCGCCGGCGAAGTGGGAGAAGATGCGGGTCAATGCCCGTGCCTGCGCGCGCGCGGTGTCGGCGTCGAGGAAGATGCGGGACACCGCGGCACCGGTGGTGCCGCTGGAAACCAGCGTGCGCGAGACCTGGTCATCGGCAATGCTCTTCAGGTCCATCAGCTTGAACATGCGCACCGGCAGCCACGGCACCTCTTCGAGGCTGCCGGCACTTTCTGCTGCCCACAGGCCATCGAGAATGCGGGCGTAGGGGGCGCACTGCGCGCGGTGCAGGGCGGTCAGGCGGTTCAGGCCGTCCAGCAGCCAGGCGCGCTTGCTGGCACGGTCGAGGCCGAAGACATCGACATCGAGTGCAGCGGCCGCGGTCGCGGCCGAGGGGGCAGGTGCGGTCACCGTGATGCTCCTTGTCCGGCCATCTGCCGGAGACTCTGGTAGTCCACCTTGCCGCTGGCCATCAGCGGCAGTGCATCCAGGTGGAGGGCGCGGACGTGGCCGCCGAACAGCTTGTAGCGCTCCTGCACCAGTTGGCGAACCTGCCCCTGGTCGGCCACTTCTGCGCCGTGACTGAAGGCGACCAGGTCATCGTCGCTGCCCGAGCAGGCGATCTGCTGGCCGAGTGCGGTCGAGAGCATCGCCTCGACTTCGTCGAGGTTGACCCGGTTGCCGGAAATCTTGAGGAAGCGCTTGGCGCGGCCGGTGATGTAATGGAAGCCGTCCTCGTCCACCCGGGCCAGATCGCCGGTGCGCAGCACGCCGTGCATCTCGTCAGCCTTGGCCAGATCGTCGCGGGTGGTGGCGTACCCCATCATCACGTTGGGGCCGGAATAGACCAGCTCACCGGTCGTGGCATCGACCTGGATCGTGCCGCCGGGAACGGCGACGCCGATGCTGCCGACCTTGTCGACGATGCGCGCCGAAGGCACGTAGCTGATGCGCGGTGACGCTTCGGTCTGCCCATACATGACGAAGAACTCCAGGCCATGTTCACGGCAGGATTCCGCGAAATAGGCCACCAGCTCGTCACGCAGCCGGCCGCCGGCCTGGGTCAGCATGCGCAGGCTGGGCAGCTGCATGCGGGCCAGGCCCATCCGGCGCAGGATCTCGAACGTGGCCGGTACGCCGGACAGCGAGGTCACCGCATGCTGACGCGCACTGTCCCAGAACCCGCGCGTCATCAGGCTGTCCTCGCTCAGGACCACCGATCCACCTGCGGCAAGGTGGCTGTTGAGAATGGACATGCCGAACGAGTACGCCAGGGGCAGGGTGGTGATCGCGCGGTCATCGCCGTGCAGGCCGAGGTACTGGACGATGGACGCTGCGTTGGCATCCAGGCCGGCGGCAGAAAGCCGGACCAGCTTGGAAGAACCGGTGCTGCCGGACGTGCTCAGCAGCAATGCAAGGTCGGCATGGGGGGCTTCACCTGTCGAGCATGCATCGCGCACGTGCAGGGACAGTGCCTGGCCCTGGTGCACGGTGCGATAGCCTTCGGCGGCCGGACCCGGGCTGGCAACCCACTCGGGCTGGTAGTGCCCCACCAGAGCCTCCAGCAGCTGCGGATCGGTGTCCGGCTGCAGCAGCAGGGGAACCTGGCGGCCGCTGCGCAGTGCGCCCAGGTAAAGGGCTACCGCTTCGACATGGCTGGGCATGCACAACAGGCCCATGCCACGTCCTTCCGGCAATCGTGCGGCGTGCGCATCGGCCAGTGCGGCCAGTGCGTTGAAGTCCAGCGACTGCTCGCCATCGATCAGCGCAATACGCGCGCCATGTTGTTCCAGGTTCCAGAACGGCATTTCAGACCACCATCTGTCCGTCGATGCCAATCACCTGTCCTGTGACATAGGTGGAGGCATCGCTGAGCAGGAAGGCCACCAGTGCGGCAACTTCCCCGGGAGTACCGGCACGACCCATTGCAATCGATGCGACACGCTTGGCGTGCGCGGCTTCGGGCATGTTGCGGGTCATGTCAGTGTCGATGAAGCCCGGCGAGACCGCGTTGACACGGATGCCGCGCGGGGCCAGCTCCTTGGATGCCGAGCGCGTGGCACCGACCAGCGCGGCCTTGCTGGCCGCATACAGGCTGAGCCCGGCGGCACCGTTGACGCCCATGATCGAAACCAGGTTGACGATGCTGCCGCGGCTGTTGCGTGCCATCAACCTGGAGGCGTACTGCATCGCCATCAGCGGCGCCTTGACGTTGACCGCCAGCACCTGGTCGATGTCCTCGGCGCGGATCATGCCGAGCAGGCCTTCATGCAGTACGCCGGCGTTGTTGACCAGGCCATCCAGGCGGCCGAAGCGGGCAAACACCTGCTTGAACAGGTTGCCGATGGCATCGGCGTCGGTCAGGTCGAGCGCCGCGCACATCGCCGCAGGTGCGCCGAGTGCCTGCACTTCTGCATCCAGTTCGGCCAGCGCCTGCGCGTCGCGGGCAACCAGCACCAGCTGTGCGTGCTGCGCGGCCTGGTGCAGGGCAATGGCGCGGCCGATGCCGCGCGATGCACCGGTGACCAGGATGACAGGCGCGACGTCGCCCATGTTCAGACGGATGCCCCGTGCTTGCGCAGGATTTCGCGTGCCTTGCCGACCGAACTCATGTCGATCACCTCATCCATGTCGATCATCACGCCGAAGGCTTCTTCCAGCGCGGCGACGACGGACATGTGGGCGATCGAATCCCACTGCGGGATGGTCGCGTAGCGCAGGTCGTCATTCACGCTGTCTGCCGGAATGCCCAGCACACGGGCGAACACGGCAACGACCTGGTCTTCGGTAACGGCGTCATTCATAGGAATTTCCTGAACCCAAACAGGGTGCTGTTGAAATGGAAGCCGAGCCGGGCATACAGATTGATGATGCCGGTGTTGGCGGCGGAAACGAGGGTGGTGCATTGCGGAACGCCACGTGCGCCAAGGGACTCCAGCGCAGTGATCCACAGCGGCAGTGCCAGCATTGCGTACGGCGCGGTCGCACCGGTGAGCAGCAGTTCGACGTTGCTGTTGTCAGCGGCCACGCGCTCGGCATGGAAACCGATGGTGCGGCCACGCGATTCAGCCACGTAGGCCAGCCCGCCCTTGACCAGATCCTCGATCCAGTTGGCGGTACGCAGGGCCGCACGCTCCGGATCGATGGCGGGATCTTCCAGGAAGCGCCCGTGGGCAAAATCGACGGCGGCGATGCGGCGCAGTTCGGCCACGTCATCGGCGGTGGCCGGGCGCAGCGTCGGCAGCATGCCGCGCGGTACCGGCGGCAGGTTGGCAAAACCGCTGCGCGACACGGTCAGCGACGTTTCCACGAAGGCGTAGCCGTGCTGCAGCAGGGCCGCCTTGGCGATTGGCTGGGTGGCATCGATACGGCCGAACAGATAGCGCACCGATTGCTCGGCACACCATTGCTCCAGCGCGGCCAGCAGCGGGGCCGCCTGCTCGAGGGTCTCGACCTTCAGGGCGGTGACTTCGGCAGTGGCAAAACCCAGTGCACGTTCATCCCAGGGCGTCAGGCGGGCGGCGAGGGTGCCCTGGCCCGCGTCGATGGTCAGGTTCATCGTGCTTCCCTGGCGTCGTTCACGGCATCGGCGACGATGTAGTAAGGCCGCTTCTGCACGTTGCGGAACACCTGGCCCACATACAGGCCGACCACACCCAGGCAGAACATCACCAGGCCGCCGATCAGCCACACCGAGCCGATGATGGAGGTGTAGCCGGCGACTTCGATGTCGCCATCCCACCAGCGCAGCAGGCTCATGGCCACCAGTACGAAGGCCACCAGCGAACAGGCGATGCCGGTGCCGGCGACCATGCGCAGCGGCTTTTCCGAATAGCCCAGCGCGATGTTGGTGGACAGGGCCAGCAGCTTGCGCAGGGTGTACGAGGTTTCACCCTCGGCGCGGGCCTGGTGCTGCACGGGCAGCTTGCCGGTGCGGAAACCGGCCCACTTGACCATCAGCGGGAACGAGCGGTCGCGTTCGGGCATCTGGCAGACCGCTTGGATGACCTTGCGGTGGTAGATGCCGAAGTTGGCGGTGCTGGGATCCTGCGGCACGCCGGTCAGCCAGCCCAGCACGCTGAAGAAGGCCCAGGAGGAAAAGCGCTTCAGCGGCGAATCCTGGCGCTCGACGCGTTGGGCGAAAACGACATCAAGCTGTTCGTCGTTGGCCTTGCGGTACAGCGCCGGAATCTCCGCTGGCACGTCCTGCAGGTCGCAGTCCATCACCACGGTCCAGCGGCCGGCCGCATGTTCGATGCCTGCAGAAATGGCCGAATGCTGTCCGAAGTTGCGCGAAAGGCGAAGCCCGCGCAGCCAGGGGCGGGTCGCGGCCAGTTCGGTGATGCGAGGCCAGGCCCCGTCCGGGCTGGCGTCATCGACCAGGATCATTTCGAATTCCACGCCCAGTGTCGCCACCGCTGCCTGCACCTGGTCGACCAGGTCTTCCAGGCAGCCCTTGCAGCCATAGACCGGCGCCACCACCGAAATCTCCGGACGGAGTTCCTTGCCTGGCCCGTTCAACACTGAGTGCGACGTCGCATCTGTCATGGCGTACTGAAGTCCCTTGCGCGCCCTGCCTCGGCACATGAATGGCACCGCATCGCCCAGCTGCGGGGGTATGAGGGCGCGCGTGCCCCAGCATTCCGACCGCGCGACGATCAGTGCCGGCAGTCGCCAATTATAGCTTCACCGACTGGTTCCACGCGGGCCGCGCGCCGCCCCTGTCAGCGCAGTGTATCGGCGTGGTGTGTTCAGCGGCGACACAGCTCGGTGGGGCGTTGTGCGGGCCGGGATTCGATGCTGCCGGGCGCCCGATGGCTGCCACCGCATTGATCGGAAGGGTCACGGATTGCAGGCCTCGTTCATGATTGTGGCAATTCCGTGAAATCACCTGCCCGTCAACCAAGAAGCCCCCGGCAAAGCAGTCGCTTCAGCCGGGGGCCTGACCTTCTACAGCAGGTCTTCGTGCGTTGCTCAGCCCAGTGCCGCTTCCAGTTCCGGCAGGATGGTGAACAGGTCACCCACCAGGCCGATGTCCGCGATCTCGAAGATCGGCGCATCGCCGTCCTTGTTGACGGCGACAATGGTGCCGGCGTCCTTGATGCCGGTCAGGTGCTGGATGGCACCGCTGATGCCGACGGCCACGTACAGTTCCGGCGCGATGATCTTGCCGGTCTGGCCGACCTGCAGGTCGCTGGGCACGTAGCCGGCGTCGACCGCGGCGCGCGAGGCACCGACGGCGGCACCGAGCTTGTCGGCCAGCTGGAAGATGACCTTGAAGTTCTCTTCCGAACCGACGCCACGGCCACCGGAGACCACGCGCTTGGCGCTCTGCAGGTCAGGGCGGTCGCTGGCACCGGCGGCCAGGCCGACGAAGCGGGTGTGCGCCGGCAGGGCCGCATCGACGCTGGCTGCTTCAACGGCGGCGCTGCCACCCTGGGCCGCTTCCGGCCACGACGCGGCGCGCACGGTGGCGACCACGATCTGGTCGGCCGGTGCTTCGACGGTGATGATGGCATTGCCCGCGTAGATCGGGCGCTTGAAGGTATGGCTGCCTTCCACGGCCATCAGGTCGGACACCTGGTTGACGCCCAGCAGGGCGGCCACGCAGGGCATCAGATCCTTGCCGAAGGTGGTGGACGGGCCGAAGACGTGGGTGTAACCCTTGGCCAGCTGCGCGATCTGCGGGGCCAGCACCTGGGCGATGGCCTGCGCGTTGGCGGCGTTGGCAACGGTCAGGACCTTGGCGACGCCGGCGATCTTCGCGGCTTCCGCGGCCACGGCGGCCGGGTCGGCGGCCAGCACCAGCACGTCGATGCTGGCACCGCTGATGGCGGCGGCGGCGCTGACGGTCTTGGCGGTGGCGGCGTTGAGCTTGCCGTCGTGGTGCTCGGCGATGACGAGAATCTTGCTCATTACAGCAGCCCCTTCTGCTTGAGTGCGGCAACCAGTTCGGCCGCGTCCTTGACCATCACACCCTTGCTGCGCTTGGACGGCGCGGCGTACTGGGTGGTCTTGAAGGTATCGGCGGCTTCAACGCCGAGGTCGGCCAGCTGCAGGCTCTCCAGCGGCTTGGCCTTGGCCTTCATGATGTCCGGCAGCTTGATGAAGCGCGGTTCGTTCAGGCGCAGGTCGGTGGTGACCACGGCCGGCAGGTCCACTTCCAGCGTTTCCAGGCCGGCGTCGACTTCGCGGGTCACCGTGGCCTTGCCGTCGGCAATTTCCAGCTTGCTGGCGAAGGTCGCCTGCGGGCGGCCCCAGAGCGTGGCCAGCATCTGGCCGGTCTGGTTGGCATCGTCGTCGATGGCCTGCTTGCCGAGGATGACCAGGTCCGGCTGTTCCTTCTCGACCAGCTTGAGCAGGGTGCGGGCGGCGGTCAGCGGCTGGATGGCCTGGTCGGTAACGACGTGGATCGCACGGTTCGCACCCATGGCCAGGCCATTGCGCAGGTGCGCCTGGGCGTCGGCCGGGGCGATGGTGGCGACCACGACTTCCGTGGCGATGCCCTTGTCGCGCAGGCGCAGGGCTTCTTCCAGCGCGATTTCATCGAAGGGATTGGGCGACAGCTTGACGCCGTCGGTGACCACGCCGGAACCGTCCGGCTTGACCTGAATGCGGACGTTGTAGTCCACCACGCGCTTGTACGCGACGAGGATTTTCATCTGGTACTCGATCCTTGTAGTGCCGGCCGTTGGCCGGCTCACAGTAACGGGAAACGTCCGGTCCTCGCACAGCAACCGGTTCGGGGGTGGGATCCCGATTCTAGCTGGCTTGGGGTGACCATGCGAATGCGTATGGTTTTGCTGCGATGCGGCAAAAAAGCCCTCGCCCCGTGTGCTGTTCACGTCCTGCACGCAGTCGTGAAGAGTACTGGCATGTATGCTGTGCCGCTGTGTCGGGGCGCTTCGAGCGCCCCCTGGAAGCATTCAAATAACAGGAGAACAGGTAGTGTCCACTTGGCTTGTCACCGGCGGCGCCGGTTTCATTGGCGGCAACTTCGTTCTCGAAGCGGTCGCCCGCGGCGTCAAGGTTGTCAATCTCGACGCGCTGACCTACGCCGGCAACCTGAAGACCCTGTCCAGCCTGGAAGGCAACCCGAACCACGTGTTCGTGCAGGGTGACATCGGCGACAGCGCCCTGGTGGCCCGCCTGCTGGCCGAACACCAGCCCGACGCGGTGCTGAACTTCGCCGCCGAAAGCCATGTCGACCGCTCCATCGACGGTCCGGGTGCCTTCATCCAGACCAACGTCGTCGGCACCCTGGGCCTGCTGGAGGCGGTGCGCGACCATTGGAAGGGCCTGCCGGCCGAGCAGGGCGCGGCGTTCCGCTTCCTGCATGTGTCCACCGATGAGGTGTACGGCACCCTGGGCGAGACCGGCAAGTTCAGCGAGACCACCCCGTATGCGCCCAACTCGCCGTACTCGGCGTCCAAGGCCGCGTCGGACCACCTGGTGCGTGCGTTCCACCACACCTACGGGCTGCCGGTGCTGACCACCAACTGCTCCAACAACTACGGCCCGTACCACTTCCCCGAAAAGCTCATTCCGCTGGTGATCGCCAAGGCGCTGGCCGGCGAACCGCTGCCGGTGTACGGCGACGGCAAGCAGGTGCGTGACTGGCTGTTCGTCACCGACCATTGCGAAGCGATCCGCACCGTGCTGGCCAAGGGCCAGGTCGGCGAGACCTACAACGTCGGCGGCAATTCGGAAAAGCAGAACATCGAAGTCGTGCAGGCGATCTGCGCGCTGCTCGATGCGCGCCGCCCGCGCGGGGATGGCCAGCCGCGCAGCAGCCAGATCACCTACGTGACCGATCGCCCGGGCCATGACCGCCGCTACGCGATCGATGCCTCGAAGCTGAAGAACGACCTTGGCTGGGAACCGGCGTACACCTTCGAACAGGGCATCGCTTTCACTGTCGACTGGTACCTGGACAACCAGGAATGGGTCAACGGCGTGCTCGACGGCAGCTATCGCCTGCAGCGCATCGGCACCAGCGCCTGAAACCGGGAGAGAACATGACGCAGCGCAAGGGCATCATCCTGGCCGGCGGCTCCGGCACCCGGCTGTATCCGATCACCAAGGGCGTCAGCAAGCAGCTGCTGCCGGTGTACGACAAGCCGATGATCTACTACCCGCTCAGCGTGCTGATGCTGGCGGGCATCCGTGAAGTGCTGATCATCAATACCCCGCACGAACAGGCGTTGTTCCAGCAGCTGCTGGGCGACGGTTCGCAGTGGGGCATGGACATCCAGTACGCCGTGCAGCCCAGCCCTGACGGGCTGGCGCAGGCCTACCTGATCGGCCGCGACTTCGTGGCCGGCAAGCCGAGCTGCCTGGTGCTGGGTGACAACATCTTCCACGGCCACGGCCTGCGCGACGTGCTCAAGCGCGCCGACCAGCGCGTGGACGGCTCGACCGTGTTCGGCTACTGGGTGAACGACCCGGAGCGCTACGGCGTGGCCGAGTTCGACGCGAGCGGCAAGGTGGTGGACCTGGTGGAAAAGCCGGAAAACCCGCGTTCCAACTACGCCGTGACCGGCCTGTACTTCTACGACGGCAACGCCAGTGACCATGCTGCCGATCTGAAGCCGTCGCCGCGTGGCGAGCTGGAGATCACCGATCTCAACAAGCGCTACCTGGCCGAAGGCAAGCTGCACCTGGAAGCGCTGGGCCGCGGTTATGCCTGGCTTGATACCGGCACCCACCAGTCCCTGCTGGAAGCCTCCAACTTCATCGAGACCATCCAGACCCGGCAGGGCCTGCAGGTCTGCTGCCCGGAGGAAATCGCCTTCGGCCAGGGTTGGATCAGCGCCGAGCAGCTGGAGGCGCTGGCCGCCCCGCTGATCAAGAATGGCTATGGCCAGTATCTGCAGAAGCTCGCGCTGCGTGGAGTCGTTCCGTGAAAGTGATCGAAACCAGGCTGCCGGGCTGTGTGGTGATCGAGCCGGCGGTGTTCGGCGATGCCCGTGGTTATTTCTTCGAAACCTGGAATGCCGAGCGCTTCGCCGCGCTGGGCCTGCCGGACCGGTTCGTGCAGAGCAACGTCTCGACCTCGGCGCAGGGCGTGCTGCGCGGCCTGCATTACCAGTGGCCGCGCCCGCAGGGCAAGCTGGTCAGCGTGCTGGAAGGCGAGGTGTATGACGTCGCCGTCGACATCCGTCGCGGCTCGCCGACCTTCGGCCAGTGGGAAGCGGTGGTGCTGAGCGCGGAGAACAAGAAGCAGTTCTGGATTCCGGAAGGCTTCGCCCACGGCTTTGCCGTGCTGTCCGAGCGTGCGGTGTTCAGCTACCTGTGCACCGAGGTCTACCTGAAGGACTTCGATGCCGGCGTGCGCTGGAACGATGCCGACATCGCGGTGGACTGGCCGGTGAGCGCACCGACCCTGTCGGCCAAGGATGAGAGCGCACCGTTCCTGAAGGACATCGCCGAAGACCGCCTGCCGGTCTACAGCGCATGACCGTGCTGGTGTTTGGCGGCAACGGCCAGGTCGGGCAGGAACTGCTGCGCGCACTGGCCCCGCTGGGGCCGGTGCTGGCGACCACGCGCAGTGGCCAGCTGCCCGACGGCAGCGCGTGCGAGGTGGCCGATTTCGGCCAGCCCGACAGCCTGCCGGCGCTGCTGGACCGCCTGCAGCCGTCGGTGGTGGTCAATGCCGCTGCGTACACCGCCGTCGACCGTGCCGAGCAGGACGTGGAGGCCGCGTTCGCGGCCAACGCGCAGGCGCCGGGCGTGATCGCGCGCTGGTGTGCAGCCCATGGCGTACCGTTCGTGCATTACTCCACCGACTACGTGTTCGATGGCCAGGGCAGCGCGCCCTACCGCGAAGACGAAGCGACCGCGCCGCTGGGCGTGTACGGCACCAGCAAGCGGGATGGCGAAGACGCTGTGCGCGCCGCTGGTGGCCGCCACCTGATCTTCCGCACGGCGTGGGTGTATGCCTCGCACGGCGCCAATTTCCTGCGCACGATGCTGAGGGTGGGCGCCGAGCGCGACCAGCTGCGGGTGGTGGCCGACCAGATCGGTACGCCGACCCCGGCCGCGCTGATCGCCGATGTCACCGCACAGGCGCTGCAGCACCCCGGGCAGCTGTCGGGCACCTGGCACCTGACCGCCAGCGGCCAGACCAGCTGGCATGGATTCGCCGAGGCGATTTTCGCCGAGGCGTTGGCCACTGGCGTGCTGGCGAAGGTGCCGGCCGTCGAAGCGATTCCCAGTTCCGAGTACCCGACCCCGGCCAAGCGTCCGGCATGGTCGGTGCTGGACAACCGCAGGCTGCAACAGGACTTCGGCATCGTGCTGCCGTCCTGGCAGGACGGCCTGAAGCGGGTGATGGCGGAGCTGGCCTGATGGC
Organism: Stenotrophomonas sp.; assembly: GCA_003510825.1. GTDB lineage: Bacteria > Pseudomonadota > Gammaproteobacteria > Xanthomonadales > Xanthomonadaceae > Stenotrophomonas. The sequence goes on along the minus strand of DOKO01000421.1, from coordinate 5,895 downwards.
GGTAGCGCCGGGCCATGCCCGGCGACGCAGCACTGCTCCGCCTTGGTAGATCCACGCCATGCGTGGAAGGGGCCAGACGGAATGGAGAAGCATCCACGCATGGCGTGGATCTACTGGTCAGCAGAAAGGGGGTCAGAGCCCGTTGCGCAGCAACGGGATCCGACCCCGGGCAAACCTCAACTGCGCCCGTAGGTGTCCTCGAAGCGCACGATGTCATCCTCGCCCAGGTAACTGCCGGACTGCACTTCGATCAGCTCCAGCGGCAGCTTGCCCGGGTTGCGCAGGCGATGGGTCACGCCCAGCGGGATGTAGGTGCTCTGGTTCTCGCTCAGCAGGATCACTTCGTCGCCGCGGGTCACTTCGGCGGTGCCGCTGACCACGATCCAGTGTTCGGCGCGATGGTGGTGCATCTGCAGGCTCAGCGTGCCACCCGGCTTGACCGTGATGCGCTTGACCTGGAAACGCTCGCCGTTGTCGATCGAGTCGTAGGCGCCCCACGGGCGGTACACCTTGCGGTGCCACGTGGCTTCACTGCGGCCGTCTGCCTTCAGCTGTGCCACCACGGTCTTGACCTCCTGCATGCGGTCGGCCTTGCCGACCAGCACCGCATCGTCGGTCTCCACCACGATCACGTCGTCCAGGCCGACCATCGCCACCAGGCGCTGGCCATAGGCGTAGGTGTTGCGGCAGTCGATGGCGATCACATCGCCCTGGTGGGCATTGCCGTCGCCATCCTGCTGCGAGACATCGCGCAGCGCGGTCCACGAGCCGACGTCGTTCCAGCCTGCGTCGAGCGGAATCACCACCGCGTCGGCGGTCTTTTCCATCACTGCATAGTCGATGGAATCGGACGGCACCGCGGTGAACGCGTCTTTGTCCAGGCGGGTGAAGTCGGTATCGCGGCGCGACTGCTGCCACGCCGTGCGGCTGCCGGCCAGCATCGCCGGCTGGAAGCGTTCCAGCTCCTGCAGGTAGCGCGACGCCTTGAACAGGAACATGCCGCTGTTCCAGTAGTACTGGCCGCTGGCCACGTAGCCGCTGGCGGTGTCCAGGTCGGGCTTTTCGACGAAACGCTCGACAGCGCGAAGACCCTGGCCATCGGCCGCCTTGATGTAGCCATAGCCGGTTTCCGGGCCCGTGGGCACGATGCCGAAGGTCACCAGCTTGCCCGCTTCGGCGGCGTTGGCCGCCGCCTGCACCGCGCTGCGGAACGCCGCTTCATCGGTGATCACGTGGTCCGAGGGCAGCACCAGCAGCAGCGCATCGGCACCGTCACGGGTGGCTTCCAGGGCGGCCACGGCGATCGCCGGCGCGGTGTTGCGGCCGACCGGCTCGAGGATGATCGCGGCAGGCGCCGCGCCGACCTGCTGCAGCTGCTCGGCGGCAACAAAGCGGTGTTCCTCGTTGGCGATCACCAGCGGGCCACGGCTGGCGATGGGCGCCACCCGCTGCCACGTGGCCTGCAGCATGGTCAGCTGGCCGGCCAGCGGCAGGAACTGCTTCGGGTAGGACTCGCGCGAGAGGGGCCACAGGCGGGTGCCGGAGCCACCGGACAGGATGACAGGCTGGATGATGCTCATGATCTTCCTTGATTACTGCTGGAGGAGTTGGGAAATTTCGTCGGTGCGCGCCTGCAGCAGCGCCGCGTCACCACGGGTTTCGACGTTCAGGCGCAGCAGCGGCTCGGTGTTGGAACTGCGCAGGTTGAAGCGCCAGTCACCGAAGTCGGCGCTGACGCCGTCGGTGTGGTCCAGCGCCGGCGACTGCGCGGCGAAGTGCGCCATCACGCGGGCGACGGCCGCCTTGGCGTCAGCCACCTTGAAGTTGATCTCGCCGCTGCAGGGGAAGGCCGCCATGCGGTCCTCCACCCAGTCGGCCAGCGAACGGCCGCTCTCGGACACCAGCTGCGCGATCAGCAGCCACGGGATCATGCCGGAGTCGGCGTAGGCGAATTCGCGGAAGTAGTGGTGGGCGCTCATCTCGCCGCCGTACACCGCATCCTCGGCGCGCATCTTTTCCTTGATGAAGGCATGGCCGCTCTTGCACAGCACCGGCACGCCGCCGGCCGCTTCGACCATCTCCACCGTGTTCCAGACCAGGCGCGGGTCGTGCACGACCTTGCCACCCGGCTGGCGCGCGAGAATCGCCTTGGCCAGCAGGCCGACCAGGTAGTAGCCCTCGATGAAGCGGCCGGTGTGGTCGAAGAAGAAGCAGCGGTCGAAGTCGCCGTCCCAGGCGATGCCGAAGTCGGCACCGTGTTCGCGCACGGCCTCGGCGGTGGCGGCGCGGTTTTCCGGCAGCAGCGGGTTGGGGATGCCGTTGGGGAAGTTGCCATCGGGTTCATGGCAGATGCGGATGAACTCCAGCGGCAGGTGCGGCGCGAGCAGGTCGACGATGGCGCCGGCGCCACCGTTGCCGGCGTTGACGACCAGCTTCAGCGGCTTGAGCTTGCTGGCGTCGACGTAGCTCAGCAGGTGGTCGATGTAGGCGCCCTTGTCGTGGCGGGCGGTCTGCGTTGCGCTCGGCGGCTGCGGCGCGCCGGTATCAGCGGCCACGGCGTCGGAGATCGCGAACAGGCCGGTATCGGAGCTGATCGGACGCGCGTTTTCCTTGACCAGCTTCATCCCGTTGTAGTCCATCGGGTTGTGGCTGGCGGTCACCATCACGCCACCGGCGGCGCCCAGGTGGTCGGTCTGGAAGTAGACCTCCTCGGTGCCGCACAGGCCGATGTCGATCACGTCGCGGCCGACGCCGCGCAGGCCGGCGGCGAGCGCGTCCTGCAGGGCGGGGCTGGTCAGGCGGACGTCATGTCCCAGTACTACCGGGCCCGGAGCGAGCTGAGCGTCCAGCGCCACGCCGATACGGCGGGCCAGGTCTTCGTTCAGTTCTTCCGGGACCCGGCCGCGGATGTCATAGGCCTTGAAGGCGGGCAGGGGCATCGAGCGAGTCCTTGGTGAGTTCAGTCCACTAGTGTAATCCCAGCCCCGTGTGGGAATCGTTTCCATGCCGCATCGCCACGTGACCCTCGGGCGCGCTGGCCTAGAATGGTGCGATTACATCAGCGAGGTGAGGGCGTAGATGAACAACCCGGCAACGACCGGCGGCAAGCGCAGCAAGCGCTTCGCTTCGGCGGCGGAGGCCCTGCAGGGCGTCATCGCCGATGGCCAGACCCTGGCCGTGGGCGGCTTCGGCCTGTGCGGCATTCCCGAGGCGCTGATCGCCGCACTGCGCGACAGCGGCGCCAAGGGCCTGACCGTGATCTCCAACAACGCCGGCGTCGATGGCTTCGGCCTCGGCCAGCTGCTGGAAACGCGGCAGATAAAGAAGATGATTTCGTCCTACGTGGGCGAGAACAAGGAATTCGAACGGCAGTTCCTGGCCGGTGAGCTGGAACTGGAGTTCAACCCGCAGGGCACCCTGGCCGAGCGCCTGCGTGCCGGCGGCGCGGGCATCCCGGCCTTCTTCACTGCCACCGGCTACGGCACGGTAGTGGCCGAAGGCAAGGAAACCCGCGAGTTCGACGGCAAGCACTACGTGATGGAAACCGCGCTGCGTGCCGATGTTGCCCTGGTCAAGGCCTGGAAGGCCGACGAAGCCGGCAACCTGGTGTTCCGCAAGACCGCGCGCAACTTCAACCCGGCCTGTGCGATGGCCGGCAAGGTCTGCATCGTGGAAGTGGAAGAGGTCGTGCCGGTGGGCGCCATCGACCCGGACCAGGTGCACCTGCCCGGCATCTACGTGCACCGCATCGTGCACAACGCGCACCCCGAGAAACGCATCGAACAGCGCACCATCCGCGCGGAGGGCAACTGACATGGCGTGGACCCGTGACGAGATGGCGGCACGTGCCGCCCGCGAACTGACCGATGGCGCCTACGTGAACCTCGGCATCGGCCTGCCGACCCTGGTGGCCAACCACATTCCCGAAGGCGTGGACGTGTGGCTGCAGTCGGAGAACGGCCTGCTTGGCATCGGCCCGTTCCCGACCGACGCCGAAGTGGACGCCGACCTGATCAACGCCGGCAAGCAGACCGTCACCGCGCGTGCCGGTGCCAGCTATTTCGGCAGCCATGACAGCTTCGCGATGATCCGCGGTGGCCACGTCAACCTGGCCATCCTTGGCGCCATGCAGGTGACCGACAAGGGCGACCTGGCCAACTGGATGGTGCCCGGCAAGATGGTCAAGGGCATGGGCGGCGCGATGGACCTGGTGGCCGGCGTGCAGCGCGTGGTGGTGCTGATGGAGCACACCGCGAAGAACGGCGAGCACAAGATCCTGGCCGAATGCTCGCTGCCGCTCACCGGCGTCGGCGTGGTCGACCGCATCATCACCGACCTGGCCGTGTTCGACGTGACCGCCGATGGCCTGGTGCTGGTGGAAGCGGCGCCGGGCGTGGCCGATGACGAGCTGAAGGAAAAGACCGGCGTGCCGTTCCGGCAGGCCTGAGTGACCGTGCGCGGGGCGCTTCTGCCGCCCCGTGCATGAGGATGATCGCGATGCTGTTCCCCCACGACCTGCCCGATGCCGAGGTCCAGCACCTGCCGGGCTGGCTGCCCGCCGACGCCGCTGATGCGCTGTTGCCGGCGCTGCAGGCGGAACTGCCGTGGGAGGTGCACCGCATCCGCATGTTCGGCAACTGGGTGGATTCGCCGCGGCTGAGCTGCTGGATCGGTGATCCGCAGGCGCGCTATCGCTATTCCGGTGCGGAATTCGTGCCGCAGCCGTGGCCGCCGCGGCTGCAGGCCCTGCGCGAGCGCCTGCAGGCGCAGGGCATCGGCGCGTTCAACAGCGTGTTGGTCAACCGCTACCGCAACGGCGGCGATTACATGGGCTGGCACAGCGATGACGAGCCGGAGCTGGGGCCGTCGCCGCTCATTGCCTCGCTCAGCCTGGGCTCGGCGCGCCGCTTCCTGCTGCGCCGGCGCGAGGATCATGCGCGCAAAGCCGAATTCCTGCTCGGCCACGGCGACCTGCTGCTGATGGCCGGCAGCACCCAGCGCTTCTACCAGCACGCACTGCCGAAGATGGCACGGGTACAGGGCGAGCGGATCAACCTGACGTTCCGCTGGATCCAGCCCCATTGAGGGCGTTCCGCCGGGCATGGCCCGGCGCTACCAGGATTGAACAAGGGGTAGCGCCGGGCCATGCCCGGCGAGCGCAGCGGATACGGCTCAGCGCTTCAGCGCGGCCGCGTCGCTCTGCCCGTTCACCAGCGTCCAGCCCACCACGTCCTGCGCCAGCTGCTGCAGGCCACGCTCGAAGGCGGCGGCCACGGCCGGTACGTCGGTGCTGCCCACCGGCTGCGCCTGGCGGAAGGTGCGGTCGGCCACCACGCGCTGGTCGGTGGTGTGGATCAGCTTGGCGTTCACTTCGATCACCACCGTCGGCGTCGCCTGACCCTGGTAGTCCGATTCGAAGCGGCGGATATCAGTGGCCAGCTTGTAGTCGGCGCGGATGCCGGCGGCGGTGCGGGCCACGCCGCGCAGGCGGCCGGAATCCTCGAAGCCGCGCAGCAGGGTGTCCTCGATGATGTCGGTGGCCGGCTGTGCCCAGCTGGCGCCCTTGTAGATCTCCAGCTCGGACGGCGTCGGCCGCACGTTGATGCGCGGGCTGTCGACCATGCGCGCGGCGCTGGGCTTGGACACCACCAGCTGCCAGTCGGCCTGCGGCCAGCTCGGGTCCACCTTCACCTGCACGGCGGGCGAGTACAGGGTGACCGGGCTCTTGTCGCCGCTGCCAAGGATCGAGCAGCCACCCAGCAGGGCGACGGCCGAGGCGGCCAGCAGCAGGCGCGGAAGGGTCATCGGGCTCATTTGGGTTCGAACTCCTTCGGTGCGTCGCGGCCCAGCAGGTAGCGCGCGGGGTTGTTCTCGAGGCGGTCGCTGACCCGGCGC
>DOKO01000232.1 GCA_003510825.1 Stenotrophomonas sp. | reverse complement strand
GCAACGGGCTCCGACCCCATTTTTCGGGGCTGGTTTCTGTGCCAGCATCGCGGCAACCGACCTTCTGGGGGCTGGGCGATGCAGACCGATCCGGTGTTCCTGCATATCCGCGTGGTGATGGGCATCATCCTGGGCCTGTCGATCACCACGCTGCTGAAGGGGCTGGCGCAGATCATCGAGCACCCGCAGCGGCGCGGCTGTTCGGCCCTGCACCTGTGCTGGGTGGCGTGGACGCTGGTGTCGCTGGTGACGTTCTGGTGGTGGGAATTCCGCCTGATCCAGGTGCACCAGTGGACCTTCGAGATCTATCTGTTCGTGATCACTTACGGCGCGACGTGGTTCCTGTTGTGCGCCCTGCTGTTTCCCGATGACCTGCGCGATTTCGGCAGCTACGGCGCCTACCTGATGCAGCGCCGGCGCTGGATCTTCAGCGTGATCGCCGCGCTGACGCTTCTGGATCTTGTGGATACCGCGATCAAGGGGCAGAGTCGCTGGCGCCTGCTGGGCGAGGCGTATCCGCTGCACACGGGGCTGATGCTGGTGGTCTGCGTGCTGGGCTGGAACCTGCGCACGGCGCGCGCGCAGGTGGTGCTGGCCGGCGTGGCGCTGGCGTACCAGGTGGGCTACTTCGCTGCGGAGTACTTCACCATCGGCAGTGATTGAATGCTTCCGCCAGGCATGGCCTGGCGCTACCCAGGGAACACACATGACGATCCACTACCGCCCCGCCCTTGCCACTGATGCGGTTGCCTGCATCGACCTGCGCGGGCGTACCCGCGAGAACGCCTTCAGCGCCGCGCAGCTGGCCGAACTGGGCATCACCGCCGACAGCTGGGCGGCAGGCATCGCCGAGGGCGATTTCATCGGCCGTATCGCCGAGGACGACGGCACGGTGGTCGGCTACGGCTTCGCCGACCGCGACAGTGGCGAGGTGCTGGTGCTGGCGCTGCTGCCGGACTACGAAGGCCGCGGCATCGGCCAGCGCCTGCTGCAGGAGGTGGTCGGACTCGCCCGCGCCGCCGGCCATGGCCGCCTGTTCCTGGCCTGCTCGGCCGATCCGCGCTCGCGTTCGCACGGTTTCTACCGCCACTTGGGCTGGCAGGCCACCGGCGAGGTGGACGAGGCGGGCGACGAGATCCTGGAACTGGTCTGAGCGGGTGACGCCGGGGGGCGGGATGCTGCATTGCATCAAATCCGGACCGGATCGGGTTAAAATCGCGTCAGGTTGCTGCAAGGCATTGTTTCTTCACGCCATTTGCTGTCCCAGCGCGCATCCTGCCCCCTTCCCCACGCCCAAGTCATTCCCATGAAGAAATTTGGCAAGGCTCTTATCGCCCTGCTCGTGCTGCTGTTGCTGGCCGCCGCGCTGTTCCTGTACTGGCCGCTGACCCAGCGCTCGGTGCCCGCCGCCAGCAACGACAAGCCGGTCGACGTCGTCCTGGTCGGTGCCGGCATCATGAGCATCACCCTGGCCACCTACCTGCAGGAACTGCAGCCGGACTGGAACATCCAGGTCTACGAGCGGCTCGACACCGTCGCCGGCGAAAGCTCGGACGGCTGGAACAACGCCGGCACCGGCCACTCGGCATTCGCCGAACTGAACTACACCCCGGAACTGCCCGACGGCAGCATCGAGACCAAGCGCGCGGTCGGCATCGCCGAATCGTTCGAGGTCTCGCGCCAGTTCTGGTCGCACCAGGTGAAGGAAGGCCGGCTGAGCCAGCCCAGCGACTTCATCAACCCGACCCCGCACATGAGCTTCGTCTGGGGCGATGACAACATCGCCTACCTGCACAAGCGCCAGCAGGCGCTGGTGAAGAACCCGCTGTTCTACGGCATGCAGTACTCGGAGGATCCGGCGCAGATCAAGCAGTGGGCCCCGCTGCTGATGGAAGGCCGCGACCCGAAGCAGAAGGTCGCTGCGACCTGGATGCCGCTCGGTACCGACGTCAACTTCGGCGTGATCACCCGCCAGCTGACCGCCGGCCTGCAGCGCAGCCCGAACTTCGGCCTGCACCTGGAACATGAAGTGCGCGCGCTGCGGCAGAACGCCGACAAGAGCTGGAACGTGACGGTGAAGGACCTCAAGGCCGGCACCGAGACCACCACCCACGCCCGCTTCGTGTTCATCGGTGCCGGTGGCGCCGCGCTGAAGCTGCTGCAGATGTCCGGCATTCCCGAATCGAAGGATTACGCCGGCTTCCCGGTGGGCGGCCAGTTCCTCGCCTTCCAGGGCGCGGACGTGACCTCGCGCCACCACGTGAAGGCCTACGGCATGGCCGAAACCGGCTCGCCGCCGATGTCGGTGCCGCACCTGGATGCGCGCAAGCTGGACGGCAAGCCGGTGATCCTGTTCGGGCCGTTCGCGCTGTACAGCACCAAGTTCCTCAAGCACGGCTCGTGGTGGGACCTGTATTCGTCGGTCAACCACAACAACGTCGGCCCGATGCTGTCGGTGGGCAAGGACAACCTGGACCTGGTGCAGTACCTGATGGCCCAGGCGCGTCTGGATGATGCCGACCGCCAGGCCGAGCTGGTCAAGTACTTCCCCAACGCCAAGCCCACTGACTGGAAGCTGGTGACGGCCGGCCAGCGCGTGCAGATCATCAAGCGCGACCCGCTGAAGGGCCCGGTGCTGCAGTTCGGCACCGAGATCGTGACCGACAAGGAGCACACCCTGGCCGCCCTGCTGGGTGCCTCGCCGGGTGCCTCGACCTCGCCGCCGATCATGCTGGACCTGATGGCCAAGGCCTTCCCGGAACAGATGAAGGCCGGCTGGGAAACCCGCCTGCGGGAGATCGTGCCGTCGTACGGTCGCAAGCTCAACGAGAGCGCCGCGCTGACCAACGAGATCCGCACGCAGACCAGCCAGACCCTGCACCTGCCGTATCTGGACGTGCCGGTGGAAGCCGGTGCGACGCCGGCGCTGGCCCCGGCCGCTGCCCCGGCCGCGCCGGAAAAGCGCAACGCCAACGAGGAGCTGCAGGCGCTGTAAGCCTGCTTGCCCGCTGCGGTACACGGACGGCCACCTTCGGGTGGCCGTTCGCGTTTCGGGTTCCGGCGGACGGGGGTCAGAGCCCTTTGCCGCGGCAAAGGGATCTGACCCCGGGGTCGGATCCCTGCGCCGCAGGCGGAGGGCCCTGACCCCTGAGCAACGTTCAAACATCATTTCCTCGTGTCACGAATTGTAATGTTGTTAAGAACGATTTACATTTGCGTCCCGCACGACGCACGCACGCCTCCCAGATGGATCTGAACCCACCCGCTGCCGCCGCCGGGTGCTGGTCGAAGGCTGCTGCCCTCCCCCTCTCAACGTCCCCCGAGCCCTCCATGACCCTGCCTGTCCGTTCTTCCCTGCCCCGCCGTGCGCTGCTGCCGGCTGCCCTGCTGTCCTGCCTGGCCGTGGCCGCGCCCGCTGCATCGGCCGCCGATGCCGGTGCCGATGCCTCCGACGCCAAGACCCTGGACCGGGTGAGCGTGCGCGCCGAGCAGTCGGCACCGCCGTCGAGCACCACCCGCCTGCCGATCACCCTGCAGGAAACCCCGCAGTCGTCGACCGTGATCGGCCTGGAGCGCCTGCAGAACGAATCGCTGTTCAGCATCAACGACGTGATGCGCAACGTCACCGGCGTCAGCGTGTCCTTCTATGACACCCAGCGCCCGCTGTACTACGCGCGTGGTTTCGCCATCACCGATTTCCAGGTCGATGGCATCCCCACCTACAGCGGCTCGACCAACCAGGAATACGACACCGCCTTCTACGACCGCGTGGAAGTGATCCGCGGTGCCAACGGCCTGCTCAGCGGTGCCGGCGTGCCGTCGGCCACGGTGAACCTGCTGCGCAAGCGCCCGGGCAAGGAATTCGACGCCTCGTTCTCGGTCAGCGCCGGCAGCTGGGATTACCGCCGCATGGAGGCGGACGTGACCGCGCCGCTGACCGCCGATGGCCGCTTCCGCAGCCGCGTGGTCGCCGCCTATACCGATCGTGATTTCTATTACGACCGCTACAAGGAAAACAAGATGGCCGGCATGGCCGTGCTGGAAGGCGACCTGACCGACAGCACCACGGTCACCGTTGGCTACCAGACCCAGGACAACAACCCGGTGGGTTCGACCTGGGGCACCGTGCCGTTCTTCGACAGCCAGGGCAACTTCGCCCACCTGCCGCGCTCGACCAACGTGTCGCCGAAGTGGAGCTACTGGCAGCGCGAAACCAGCACCGTGTTCGCCAACCTGGAACAGCGCTTCGGTGACGACTGGCTGCTGAAGGTCAACACCTCCTACACCCGCGGCAACGTGCAGAACGTGCGCCTGTACGGCACCGGCAACCCGAACCCGGTGGACGGCTCGGGCATCTTCCTGCGCGCCGCCGCCGGCGATGCCGAAGACACCCGCCGCAACGTCGATGCCTACCTGACCGGCACCTTCAGCCTGTGGGGCCAGGAACACGACGTGACCCTGGGCACGCAGTGGTCGGACCTGGAAGCCACCACCAACACCACCACGCTGAACTTCCCGAGCGACTGGGCGCGCTGCGGCAACGAGCGCTGCTACTACATCCCCAACATCTACAACTGGAACGGCGACATCTCCGAGGTGACCTACACCCGCACTGGTGCGCGCCGCCTGGCCAAGACCACGCAGAGTGGCGTGTACCTGGCCACCCGCCTGCGCCTGGCCGACCCGCTGGCGCTGATCGCCGGCGCACGCATGAGCCGCTGGGAAACCCGCACCCGCGCCTACAACGCCAGCGGCGCGTACACCGGTACCAGCGGTGCGTACAAGGTCAGCGACGAAGTCACCCCGTACGTGGGCCTGGTCTACGACATCACCCCGGACGTGTCGGTCTACGCCAGCTACACCGAGATCTTCAACCCGCAGAACTACAAGGACAGGAACGAGAACCTGCTGGCGCCGGTGCAGGGTTCCAACGTCGAAGCGGGCATCAAGACGCAGTGGTTCGACGGCCGCCTGACCGCGAATGCGGCGGTGTTCGAAGCCAAGCAGGACAACTACGCGGTGCGTGACATGAGCGTGCCGGACGGTTCGCTCAGCGATGGCAGCTCGGCCTACATCGGTGTCAACGGCACCAAGGCGCGCGGCTGGGAAATGGACATCAACGGCGAGATCCTGCCGGGCTGGACGGTCAATGCCGGCTACACACACGTCAAGGTGACCCGCGCCGCGACCGACCTGCTGTACGCGAACCCGGCCGAGGACCTGCTGCAGCTGAACACCCAGGTGCGCCTGCCTGGCGTGCTGGACCGCCTGAGCGTCGGTGCCGGCGTGCAGTGGCAGAGCAAGGTGCAGGGCTACAACATCGTCTACCCGCTGGGCGGCACGGTGACGGTGAACCAGCCGGCGTATGCACTGGTGCAGTTCAACGCCAACTACCGCATCAGCGACAACTGGACGGCGACGCTGAGCGTGCGCAACGCACTGGACAAGACCTACTGGGCCAACCTGGACTACAACAACTACGGCGAACCGCGCTTCGTGGCGGCCAGCCTGCGCTGGAAGTTCTAAGGTCGCCGCATGCCGGGGTCGGATCCCTTTCCGCAGGAAAGGGCTCTGACCCCACCACGGGCTCCATCCACGCATGGCGTGGA
>DOKO01000231.1 GCA_003510825.1 Stenotrophomonas sp. | reverse complement strand
AAACCCACAGTGCCCCGCCATCCCACGGATAGCCCGCTCTGGCTTTTGACGTTGACGTTGATTCTGCAGGTGCAGGGCGCAGCCCTGCCGAAAACCCCCGTGGGCGTAGAATGCGGGCATGAGCGAATCCCTCGACAACCACCTGCTCCACGGCCGTCGCCAGCGCCCCGACGGGCCCTCGCCGATCGACGTCATCTCCGTCCAGTCGCAGCTCGTCTACGGCCACGCCGGCAACAGTGCCGCCGTCCCGCCGATGCGCGCCCTCGGCGTGCGCGTGGCGGAAATCCCGACCGTCCTGCTCAGCAATGCGCCGTTCTACGACACCACCCGCGGCCGCGTGCTGCCCGCCGACTGGTTCGCCGACCTGCTGCTCGGCACCCGCGAGCGCGGCCTGCCGCAGCGAGCGAAGATGCTGGTCTCCGGCTACTTCGGCAGCGCCGCCAACGGTGCCGCCTTCGCCGACTGGCTGGACGAGATCCTTCCGGCCTGCCCACAGCTGCGTTACTGCCTGGACCCGGTGATCGGTGACACCCACACCGGCCCCTATGTGGAACCCGGGCTGGAGACGATCTTCGCCGAGCGCCTGCTGCCGCATGCCTGGCTGGTCACGCCCAATGCCTTCGAGCTCAATCGCCTGACCGGCATGCCTGCGTTGGCCGAGGCCGATGCCATCGCCGCCGCGCGCGCGCTGCTGGCGCGTGGCCCGCAGTGGGTGATCGCGCACAGCGTGGGCGGCAACCCCGGCGAACTGGTGACCCTGGCCGTCGGTCGCGAGGAAACCTGGCGCTGGACCTCGCCGCTGCTGCCGGTGGATGTGGCCGGCACCGGTGATGTGCTGATGTCGCTGGTGGTGTCCTTCCTGCTGCGCGGCGAGACGATGCAGCAGGCCATTTCGCGCGCCATCGCCGGTACCCATGCCGCGCTGGAAGCCACCCTGGCCAACGGCTTCGAGGAGTTCGACGTGATCGCTGCCGCGCCTGCCGCGTTGGCAGAGGTCGCTCGCTTCCACGCCGAACGCGTGGCATGAGCGGGTTGCAGACGCGCACGCCGCGCACGGTCGGCATCGTTGGCAGTGCCGGCGCCTACGGGCGCTGGCTGGCCCGCTTCTTCCAGCAGCACATGCAGCTGCAGGTGATAGGCCATGATCCGGCCGATCCGGCCTCGCATACGCCCGAGCAGCTGCTGGCGCAGGCCGATGTGCTGGTGTTCTCCGCACCGATCCGGCACACGCCGGCGCTGATCACCGACTACGTGCAGCAGTCGGCCGGCCGCGAACAGGATCGCCTGTGGCTGGACGTGACCTCGGTGAAGGATGCACCGGTGCAGGCGATGTTGGCCTCGCAGGCCGAAGTGGTCGGCCTGCACCCGATGACCGCGCCGCCGAAGGCACCGACCCTGAAGGGTCGGGTGATGGTGGTCTGCGAGGCGCGGCTGCAGCACTGGCAGCCGTGGGTCGACAGCCTGTGCGAGGCCCTGCAGGCCGAGTGCGTGCGCGCCACGCCGCAGCACCACGACCAGATGATGGCGCTGGTGCAGGCGATGGTGCATGCCACCCACCTGGCGCAGGCCGGCGTGCTGCGCGAGTACCAGCCGCAGCTGGGCGATCTGGCTGCGATGATGCCGTACCGCTCGGCCTCGTTCGAACTGGATACGGCGATCATTTCGCGCATCCTGTCGTTGAACCCGGCGATCTACGAAGACATCCAGTTCGGCAACCCCTACGTGGCGCCGATGCTGGATCGGCTGGTCGGCCAGCTGCAGGCACTGCAGGCGCAGGTCGGGCAGGGCGATGACGCGGCGCGTGGCTGGTTCCGCGAGCAGCTGCTGGCCGCCAACCACGACGCCTTTGGTGAGCCCGCGCTGGCCGCGGGCAACTACACCTTCGAGCGCGTGGGCTACCTGCTGGCCGACCTGACCGAGCGCAACGCCTTGTCGGTGCACCTGCCGGAGGATCGGCCGGGTTCACTGCGCGAGCTGCTGCATGTGTTCGAGCAGCACAGCATCAGCCTGGCCTCGATCCACTCGTCGCGTACGCCGGGCGGCGAGGTGCATTTCCGTATCGGTTTCGTGGCGGGCAGCGATCCGCTGGCCATCGCGCGGGCAGCGCTGGCGGTCGATGCCAGCGGCATCGGCCGGGTGCTGGGGCAGGCCTAGTCATCCACAGGCGGTGTGGATGATTTCTGAGCAAACGTGTGGATAACCGTGCGCAGCCCTTGGCAGGCAAGGCTGTCAAGATGGTTGGTGAAAAATTGACCACGCCAATTTCGGTAGCGCCGGGCCATGCCCGGCGGGTAGAGCGTGTCGACCAAGGTCGACACCTACCAGAGCGGGGTGGTGCCAGATTCGGTAGCGCCGGGCCATGCCCGGCGAACCTCAGATCGTCAACCGCAGCTCGCCGCCACTGGTGGTGAACTCGCGGCCATTGCGCACCAGATGACGACCGTCATCCAGTTCATAGCGCGGGCTGCTCTCTACCTTCTGGCTGCTACCGCTGGCATCGGGCTTGAACTCGATGATGATGTGGCTTTCGCCATTGGCGTCGACTGCAGGGAACTGACGGAACGACATCGTGCACCTCCTTCAGCGGATCCTTGGGTTACGCCGCCAGCTTGGGCCGGCCGGTGTTAGCCGGCCGTCAATCAATCGACGAACTGCAACCGCGCCAGCTCTGCATACAGTCCACCTTCAGCCAGCAGCTGCGCATGCGTGCCTTCGGCGACGATGCGGCCCTGGTCCATCACCACGATGCGGTCGGCCTTGAGTACGGTCGCCAGGCGATGGGCGATCACCACGGTGGTGCGCCCGGCCATCAGCCGTTCCAGCGCCTGCTGCACGCTGTGCTCACTCTGCGCATCCAGGGCGCTGGTGGCCTCGTCCAGCAGCAGGATGGGCGAATCCTTCAGCAGGGCGCGGGCGATCGCCACGCGCTGCTGCTGGCCGCCGGACAG
>DOKO01000080.1 GCA_003510825.1 Stenotrophomonas sp. | reverse complement strand
GCCCGGCCGGGCCGGCACCGATCACCGCCACGCTCTGGCCGGTGGGCTGCACCGCGGCCAGGTCGGGGCGCCAGCCGCTGGCCAGCGCGGTATCGACGATGTACTTCTCCACCGCGCCGATAGTCACCGCGCCGAATTCCTCCAGCGTGCAGCTGCCTTCGCACAGGCGGTCCTGCGGGCAGACGCGGCCGCAGACTTCCGGCAGCGGGTTGGTGCTGTGGCACAGGGTGGCGGCTTCGTGGATGCGGTTCTCCTGCACCAGCTGCAGCCACTGCGGAATGGCGTTGTGCACCGGGCACTTCCAGCTGCAGTACGGGTTGCCGCAGTCCAGGCAGCGGCCGGCCTGGTACTGGGCGTCTTCCTTGCCGAACTTGCCGTACAGCTCACCCCAGTCGCCGGAGGTGCGCAGTTCGACCGGGATGCGCTGCGGCATGGTCCGGGGCAGATCGAGGAACTGGAATGCTTGCTTGCGGCTCATGGCTGGCTCTGTGGTTTTTTGCGGTAGCCGGCCAGCGGCCGGCACTACGTGATCCTGGGTTGCCGGCCAGCGGCCGGCACGACCGTTACGCGGCGCGTCGCAGGGTTTCAGTCAGCGACTCGATGCTGGCGGCCTTCGGTTTGACCAGCCAGAACTTGCCGATGTAATCGCGGAACTCGTCCATGATCTGCTGCGCCCAGATACTGCCGGTCAGCTCGCGGTGGCGGCCGATCAGGCGGTGCAGGTGCTGGCGGTAGTTCTCGAAGCCCTCGGCCGATACGCGGTGGATGTCGATCAGCTCGTGGTTGTAGCGGTCGACGAAATCGCGGTCGACGTCCAGCACGTAGGCCAGCCCACCGGTGAAGCCGGCGCCGAAGTTCAGGCCGACCTTGCCCAGCACCAGCACCACGCCGTCGGTCATGTATTCGCAGCAGTGGTCACCGGCACCTTCCACCACCGCCAGCGCGCCGGAATTGCGCACCGCGAAGCGCTCGCCCGCCCGGCCAGCAGCAAACAGCTCGCCACCGGTGGCGCCGTACAGGCAGGTATTGCCGATGATGGCGGTGCTGCGGGCCTCGAAGCGCGCGCCGCGCGGCGGACGCACCACCAGGCGGCCGCCGGCCATGCCCTTGCCGACGTAATCGTTGGCTTCGCCTTCCACTTCCAGGTGCAGGCCGCCGACATTGAACGCGCCGAAGCTCTGCCCGGCACTGCCGCGGAAGCGCAGTTCCAGCGGGGCCTCGGCCATGCCCTGGTTGCCGTGCGCGCGGGCCACGGCACCGGCCAAGCGGGTGCCGATGCTGCGGTCGGTGTTGTGGATCAGGAAGCGGTGTTCGCCGCCCTGCTTGTGTTCGATGGCCGGTGCCAGCAGGCCGTCCATCTGCGTGGCCAGGCTGTCCGGCGATTCGTACAGGCGCTGCGCGGCGCAGTGGCTGCCTTCATAACGGGCATCGGCCAGCAGGCGCGACAGGTCCACGCGCACGCCGTCGCGCGGCGCGGCCTCGATCTGCCGCAGCAGGTCGGTGCGGCCGACGATCTCTTCCAGCGAACGCACGCCCAGGTAGGACAGCCAGCCACGCACTTCCTCGGCCAGCAGGCGGAAGAAGTTCTCCACGCGCTCGGGCTGGCCGGTGAAGTGGTTCTCGCGCAGGCGGTCATCCTGGGTGGCCACGCCGGTGGCGCAGTTGTTGAGGTGGCAGATGCGCAGGTACTTGCAGCCCAGCACGATCATCGGCGCGGTACCGAAGCCGAAGCTGTCGGCACCCAGCAGCGCGGCCTTGACCACGTCCAGGCCGGTCTTCAGGCCGCCGTCGGTCTGCAGCAGGGTGCGCCCGCGCAGGTCGTTGGCCAGCAGCGCCTGGTGCGCTTCGGCCACGCCCAGTTCCCACGGCACGCCGGCATAGCGGATGGAGCTGACCGGCGAGGCACCGGTGCCGCCGTCATGGCCGGAAATGGTGATCAGGTCCGCACCGGCCTTGACCACGCCGGCGGCAATCGTGCCCACGCCGGCATGGCTGACCAGCTTCACCGACACCAGGGCGGTCGGATTGACCTGCTTGAGGTCGTAGATCAGCTGCGCCAGGTCTTCGATGGAATAGATGTCGTGATGCGGCGGCGGCGAGATCAGGCCGATGCCCGGCTTGGCATAGCGCAGGCGGGCGATCAGTTCGTTGACCTTGTGGCCGGGCAGCTGGCCGCCTTCGCCGGGCTTGGCGCCCTGCGCGACCTTGATCTGCAGCACTTCGGCATTGACCAGGTATTCGGCGGTGACACCGAAGCGGCCCGAAGCCACCTGCTTGATCTTGCTGCGCCGCGCGGTGCCGTAGCGCGCCGGGTCTTCGCCACCTTCGCCGGAATTGCTGCGGCCGCCGAGGCGGTTCATCGCGATGGCCAGTGCTTCATGCGCTTCCGGCGACAGCGCGCCGAGGCTGATGGCGGCGGTGTCGAAGCGCGGGAACAGTTCGCTGGCCGGGGCCACTTCGTCCAGCGGTACCGGCGTGGCCGCCGGCACCAGTTCCAGCAGGTCGCGCAGCGCCGACGGCGGCCGTGCATGCACGGCATCGCAGTACTGCTGCCACGCACGCGGGTCACCGCTGCGCGCCGCGCGCTGCAGGGTGGTCACCACGTCCGGGTTGTACATGTGGTACTCGCCGCCGTGCACGTACTTCAGCAGGCCGCCGACATCCACGCCCTGCTGGGCATCCCAGGCCTGCGCGCACAGTTCGCGTGCATCGGCATCCAGGCGGGCGAAGCCGGCACCACCGATGCGCGAGGCGGTATCGGGGAAGCACAGATCGACCACTTCCGGTTCCAGGCCGATGATCTCGAACAGCTGCGCACCGCGGTAGCTGGCCACGGTACAGATGCCCATCTTCGAGATGATCTTCGACAGGCCCTTGTAGACGCCCTTGCGGTAGCGGCGGCCGATCTGCGACTGCTCGCCACCCTTGCTGAGCTTGAGGATGCCGCGGCGGCCCAGGTCGAACAGGGTCTGGTAGGCCAGGTACGGGTACACCGCGGTGGCGCCGAAGCCGAGCAGGCAGGCCATGTGGTGCGGGTCGCGCGCGGTGCCGGTCTCGACGATCAGGTTGACGTCGCAGCGCAGGCCCAGGTGCGAGAGGTGGTGGTGGATGGCGCTGGTGGCCAGCAGCGCATGCACCATCGGCCGCCCGGCCACCGGATAGCGGTCGGACAGCAGCAGCATCACCATGCCCTCGCGGGCGGCCTGTTCGGCTTCGGCGCAGATGCGCTCGATGCCCGCGCGCAGGCCTTCGTCCTCGCTGTAGGACAGGTCGAGCAGGCGGTTGGCCTGCACGTACTGGTCCATCTTCAGCAGCTGGCGCAGCTTGCGCTGGCTCAGCACCGGCGAGTTGAGGATGACGTGGTTCACCGTCTCCGGGCCGGCATGGAAGATGTTGGTCTCCTTGCCGAGCTGGGTGGACAGGGACATCGCGCAGTCTTCGCGCAGCGGATCGATCGGCGGGTTGGTGACCTGCGCGAACGCCTGGCGAAAATAGTCGTACAGCGGGCGGCTGCGCTGGCTGAGCACGGCCATCGGCGTGTCATCACCCATCGAGCCGGTGGCTTCCTGCTCGGTCTCGGCCAGCGGCCGCAGCACCTGCTCCACTTCCTCGCTGCTGAGCTGGTACAGCTTGTGGTAGCTGCGCAGGGTGCCTTCGTCGAAGGGCTCTTCCACCAGCGACGGATCGATCAGTTCGGTCTGCAGGTAGGTGACGCCCTGCTGCAGCCACTGCTTGTACGGCGCGCGGCCACGGTTGATGCGATCGATGGCTTCCGAATCGAGCAGGTCGCCGCGCTTGAGGTCGATGGCGATCATCTCGCCCGGGCCAAGCTTGCCCTTGCGCACCACGCGCTCGGTCGGCACTTCCCACACGCCCGCTTCGGAGGCGACCAGGAAGTGGCGGTCGGCGGTCAGCATCCAGCGCGCCGGGCGCAGGCCGTTGCGGTCCAGCGTACACACCGCATAGCGGCTGTCGCAGGCGACGATGCCGGCCGGGCCGTCCCACGGCTCGCTGTTCAGGCCATGGAACTCGTAGAACGCGGCCAGGTCGGGATCCTTGAACTCCAGCGACTGGGTCGCCGGCGGCACCAGGATGCGCAGCGCCTGGATCAGTTCCATGCCACCGGACACCATCAGCTCCAGCATGTTGTCCAGGCTCTGCGAATCCGAGCCGTGCATGGAGATGACCGGATCGAACTCGGCGATGTCGAAGCGCGGGGTCTTCCACACCTTGCTGCGCGCCTGCGCCCAGCGGCGGTTGCCTTCGATGGTGTTGATCTCGCCGTTGTGGGCGAGCATGCGGAACGGATGCGCCAGCGGCCAGCGCGGCAGCGTGTTGGTGGAGAAGCGCTGGTGGAACACGATGGCGCTGGAGGCCAGTTCGCGGCGCTGCAGGTCCGGGAAGAAGCGGCTCAGCTTGTCCGGCAGCACCATGCCCTTGTAGCTGATCGCGTTGGGGCTGAGGGTGGTGACGTAGTAATCGGCATGCTCGCGCAGCTGCTGTTCGCTGCGGCGGCGGGCCAGGAACAGGGCCAGCGCGAAGCCGCCGTCGTCCTGGCCGACACCTGCGTCGACGAACACCTGTTCGATGCGCGGCAGCGTATCGCGGGCCAGCTGGCCGCAGACGCTGTCATCGGTGGGCACCTCGCGCCAGCCGGCCACCTTGCAGCCGACCGCTTCCACCTGCGCCTGCAGCTGCGTGCGGCAGGCCTGCGCGGCCTCGGCATCGTGCGGCAGGAACACCAGGCCGGCGGCGAAGCGCGCGCCCACGGTGATGCCCGCTTCGCTGGCCAGCAGTTTCAGGAAGGCATCGGGGCGGCGCAGCAGCAGGCCGCAGCCATCGCCGGTCAGCCCGTCGGCGGCGACGCCACCACGGTGGGTCATGCGCGAAAGCGCGGCGATGGCGGTGTCGACCAGTAGACGTGAGGGCTGGTCGTCAAGCTGCGCGACCATGCCGAATCCACAGGCATCGCGCTCGGAGCGCGGGTCGTAAAGCCCTTGGCGGTTGCGGGGGGCCATCTCTACCTCGATGCGTAATGAAATGAGCAGGGACACTCGTGCCCGCCCAATCCCTGGAGCGCATCATGAGGCCACCGGATGCCTCGACTAGATCACAGTTGTTGCAACGCCGCAATACACGGTTGCGCGTGCAACCAAAACGCCGGCAAACCCTTGCCGGCGTTGGCTTTCACTCAGCCGCAGCGAGCGCCGCTGACCAGGCCCTTCTCGTCCACTTCGATGTTCAGGCGATCGCCCAGGAACTCCATCGTGGCCATGTCATTGGGCTTGAGCACGCGCACCTGGCTGGCGGCGGCATCTTCCTGGGCCTGCTTGCCCAGCGCGTCGGTGTAGGCCTGGCCGACCAGGCTCTGCACCTGGCTGGCGTCGCAGTTGCCGGCCGGCGGTGCTTCGGTGGCCTTGCCGGCTTCATCGGCCGGGGCCTTGGCGGCTTCGGCGGCCTGCTGGGCGTGGGCGGTGGCCGAATCCTGCTCATCCAGCGCTGGCGCCTGGCAGGCGGACAACGCCAGCACGGCCGGCAGCAGCAGGGCGGAGAGCGAACGGGCGCGAATCTGGAACGGCATCATGACTCCGGAACGGAAGGGACTGTGAAGACCTGAGCATAGCCGCCCGTGGCCCCTCACGTGTTTGTCTTGCGTTATTGACGCGGCCACGCCGCGCCGATCGCCACACTGGCGGCATGCCTCCAGCCCCCACCCCCGAACGACAGGCCGCACGTGCGGCGGGCCTGCGCTATGTCGATGACACCCAGCCCGGCATCAGCCGGCGCCGCGCAGGCAAGGGCTTTGCCTACCGCGATGCCGATGGCCATGCGGTGCGCGATGCCGCCACCCTCCAGCGCATCCGCGCGCTGGCCATCCCGCCGGCCTATACCGCCGTGTGGATCTGCGCGCACGCCAACGGCCACCTGCAGGCCACCGGCCGCGATGCGCGCGGGCGCAAGCAGTACCGCTACCACGCCGACTGGGCCGCGGTGCGCGATTCGGGCAAGTTCGACCGCACCATCGCCTTCGGCGAAGCCTTGCCGGCCCTGCGCCGCCGGCTCAGCCGCGATCTCAAGCCGCGCGGCTTCCCGCGCGAGAAGGTGCTGGCGGTGGTGGTCGCGCTGCTGGCCGACACCCTGGTGCGGGTGGGCAATGAAACTTATGCCAAGGAGAACAAATCCTTTGGCCTGACCACCCTGCGCAACCGCCACCTGGACCTGCTGCGCGGCGGCCGCGTGCGCATGCGTTTCCGTGGCAAATCCGGGCAGCTGCACGAGGTGACCGTCGGCGACCGCCGGTTGGGCACCTTGGTGCGCGGCGTGCAGCAGCTGCCGGGGCAGGCGCTGTTCCAGTACCGCGACGATGACGGTGTCGTGCAGCCGGTCGATTCCGGTGCGGTGAATGACTACCTGCGCGAGGTGATGGGTGAGGACTTCACCGCCAAGGATTTCCGCACCTGGGGCGGCACCCTGGCGGCGGTGCAGACTTTCGCCACGACAGAGCTGCCGGAGCCGTCCAGCCAGCGTGCGCTGGCCAAAGCGCAGCGCGAGGTGGTGTGCCAGGTGGCCGCGCGGCTGGGCAATACCCCGGCGGTCTGCCGCAAGGCCTATATCGATCCGTGCGTGTTTGCCGGCTGGGAGCGCGGCGAGCTGACCTCGCTGGCGGGCCTGCGCGGCCCGCGGCAGTGGGAGCAGGCGACGTTGAAGGTGCTGCGCCGGGCGCGGCGGCTGGCAAAGCGCCGCTCTTGAGCGCTTCGTAGCATCGAGCTTGCTCGACGGCTGTTTAATTCAGAATTCCCCGATGACAGTGTGTGCGGCAGGTCAAGAATGGGCCTTCGGGCGTTGGATAGGCTGGGTACCTGACGGATGACAAGGACGCGGACATGCCCGAGATGGATATCAGCACTGCAGCCGACGAAGTCGTGCGATTGCTGCAGCAGAACCACGCACGTGCGGCGGCCGAACGACTGGAAGCGCTGCGCGACGGCCAGGCAGCGGTCATCCAGGAGTCACTGGACCGGTACGTCTCGGTTCGCGGGGCCGCGGAGTTGGGAGCGCTGCGGGCCGCTGGGGGTGTTGCCGCGGGCGACAGGGCCATCGTCAGCCCGATGCTGGACCGCCTGCATGAGGCGGCGCGACCGCCGCGGATGCCAGCGACCACCGAAACGGAAAATCTTAGCCAGGCACAACAGTACGATGTCTACGGCAGCGTTATCGCAGTCCGGGGAAGCGCGGATGCGCATAGAGCAATGGATACGCAGGATCGGGTGATTCTGGGAATGCGTAATGAGAACCGCACTACGGACGAACGTGGCCAAGGTGCTTACGATGATCGAATTGTCGTGCTGTGGAAGGATGCCGACGGAGGCCGGCACGCCCGCGAGTTCAACAAGGCCACTACCGAGCCCACGGCTCAGTACGATGCGCATTCCGCGACCAGGCAACCCAGTCCGGGGTTTGAAAACGTGATTCGGAAGAAGAAGACCGAAGGAGAAGACGTCAACGGCGATGGTGTCAGGGATCTTGGCAGGTTGACCGAGGGAACCACGGCGATGCAGGCGACCACGCACCCTCGCCGAGACCAACCTGCCGAGTTTGCCCTCCGCCCGAGCCCGGCAGCTGTCATTGCAGGAGCTCATCGCGTCGAGCGTGACAGCAATGGCGATGGTTGGTTTGACGCGCGCGATACCAACGGAATGCAGGACCTCAACTCGACCTTCAAGATTCATCGCGGTAGCTCGCGGAATACCGATTCAGCCGGTTGCCAGACCATTGGTGGGGGCGAGTACGGAACGTTCGTAGACGTCGTGCGCGGTACGCCGGAGCAAAGCAACTGGCAGTATGTCTTGACCTCGGTGGCACCGGGCCAGGTACGTCAACGTGATGGGCAGGATGTTTCCGCCGCAGCGGTGGATGATCCTCGTTTGCCGTCACACCGTGACCATCCTTTGCAGCAGCAGATCAGCCAAGGCTTGCGCGCAATGGGTGGTCGTTACGCCGAGCATGCAGATGAGTACAGCCTGGCCATGCTGCATGAAGCGAAGGCCGCGGGCCTGACCCGGATAGACCAGGTGGTGGCAAGTAATCCAGTGCGGGGAGGGGCCGCCGGCGAGACGCTGTTCCTGGTGAAGGGCAGCCTGACCGATCCAGCTGCACAGCGCGTCAGCGTGAACGCGGTTGAGGTGGCAGAAACCGGTGTAGAGGCAAGTCTTCGGCAGCTCCAGCGGCAATCGCAGGAGCAGGAATCCCTGGTAGCCCCCGGTCATGCACCTGCGCAGCAGCCGGAAAACCATGCGATGGGAGGGCGCTAAGCCATGCGTAGTCTTTGCTGGATTTCATCCGTTGTACTTCTTTCGTTCGGAATATGCAGTGCCAGTTCCTCTGCCAGTGAACGCTCTCCGGTATCCGCCTCAACTCTTCTAGCCGGGGATGCTTCTTCAGTAGCTGCGGCGAGTGAGGAGGGTCTGCCGGGGTTGACCCGTGTGAGTGGCAGCCCGCACGTGCCTGGAAGGGCGGGCCCGTTGCCTCCCGACGCCAAGCGGATCCTCTCAGTGCTTGGCTGCATTCTGGACGAAGCGGCCAGAGTGCGGGTGACTTACGTGCCGGGTATAGACGGGCGTCGTGATTTAATGGTGACCGACGAAAGCGGCCCGCATTATCGCTACTGGCTTCGTTCTTTCTCTGGCAGTGGAGACACCACTGGATATCTCCTACAGCTGAATGGATGCCCTGTCTCTACGGTCGGCATGCGGGCTTATATTGCCCACGGCAATGCCGCGCCACAGGACGTAACCGCGTCAGTGCTGGCAAACAGCGCGCTTCCCGACGCCGCCCGCATGGCCGCCTACGCCGAGGCGGGAGTAAGTGACCTGTTCGCATTTACAGAGCAGTTGGACACTGTGCCGGTGGTGCGCTGGGTGGCCGAGCCCGACGTGGATCGACCCATTGCGAAGGATGCTCGCACCTTCGACCACACCAGCCTGGTGCATGCCGGCTTTCTTGTCTGGGAAAAGGATCGCTTCACGTTCCATTGGACGATTCCCGCATCGCTGTGGCCATGCAGCGGGTCGCAGACTATTTCCTGCAGCGATGATCCCTTCGTAAAGGGGCCGTAGTGAATGGACGACAACGACCCTGACATGAAGAAGATAAGGATCAGCCAGCGTATGCAACTGGCTGTCCCGGCCAGGAAAAAACATCGGAGCAGGTTTCACCGTTACCTGACTTTATCTGCGTTTCTTGCTTCGCTGCTGTCTTGCAGTGCTCACGCCATGGACGTTGATGCCGGGTTGCCGGGGCTTAGCAGTGTGAGTGGCGCCCCACACGATTTCAGCAGAGTGGGCCCGTTGCCCCCCGACGCCAAACGAATACTGGCCGGACTCGGCTGTATCCTGGACGAAACGGCCCGCGTGCAGCTGGCTGACGTGCCGGGTGGAAGCGGGCGCCGTGATGTCATGGTGGCCGACCAACCCGGAACGGCCTACCGCTACTGGCTCCGATCGTTCTCGGGCAGTGGCGGCACCACCGGCTATCTGGTGCAGCTGAACGGATGCCCCGTATCCACGGTCGGCATGCGGGCCTACATTGCCCACGGCGATGCCGCACCGCAGGATGTAACCGCGTCCATTCTTGCGAACAGCGCACTGCCCGACGCCGCCACCATGGCCGCCTACGCCGAGGCAGGTGTGAGCGAGGTATTCGCCGTCAAGGAGAAACTTGCCAATAGCAGGGTGGTGCGCTGGGTGGCCGAGCCCGACGTGGATCGGCCCATCGCGAAGGATGCCCGTACCTTCGATCGGGGCAGCATGGTGCACATCGGCTTTCTGGTATGGGAAAAGGATCGCTTTGTTTTCCACAAGACGATCCCTGCATCGCTATGGCCTTGCAGCAAATGGGAGACGCTTTCCTGTAGCGAGGATCCCTTCCTGAAGGGCTGGTAGCGGATGGACGACAAGGACGCGGACATGCAAAAGACAAGGATCAGCCAGCGTATGCAGCACACTGTCCCAGCCAGGAAAGAACACCGGAGCAGGTATCACCGAGGCCTGACGTTGCCTGCGTTTGTCGTTTCGCTGCTGGCTTGCAGTGCCTCCGCCATGGACGCCGATGTCGGACTGCCGGAGTTGCCCGGAGCGAGCGGCAGTTCGGGTTCCGGAGGCCGCTATGGCCTGGTGCCGACGCAAGTGAAGCAGGTGCTGACAGGGTTGGGGTGCAGTCTGGACGACACGGCCAAGGCGCGGGTGCTCTACGTACCCAGTCCGGATGGGCGCCAGGATGTAATGGTGACCGACAACAGCGGATCGGCCTACCACTACTGGCTCCGATCATTTGCTGGCAGTGGCGACACCACCGGCTACCTGCTGCAACTCAAAGGCTGTCCTGCCTCTACGGTCGGCATGCGTGCCTACATCGCCCACGGGAACAGCGCGCCGCAAGACGTGACCGCGTCGGTGCTGACGCAAAGCGCGCTTCCCGATGCCGACACAATGGCCACGTACGCAGCCGCGGGTGTGAGCGAGATGTTCGCCCTTATCGAGCAGCTTGGCACGGTCCCAGTGCTGCGCTGGATTGCCGAGCCCGACCCTGATCGCCCAATTGATGAAGATACCCGCACGATTGACCGTGGCAATTTCGTGCATGGCGGTTTCCTGGTCTGGGAAAATGATCGCTTCACTTTCCAGTGGGCCATCCCGGCAGCGATGTGGCCATGCCGTCGCTACCCTACGATTCCCTGTGACCATGACCCCTTCGTGAAGGGGCCATAACAGCTTGCGGCGAGCACAAATCAGCCGCAGTAGATCGCGGTGATGTTGTTGGTGCGGCCGGTTTCAATCGTCAGGCGATCACCGCCTTCCTGCGCCGCACCCGCCGCCGGATCAGCCGTGCCGCTGGCGGTGTTGCCGCTGTGCTCGCGGCTGCCGCGGGTAACCTGCACGTGCAGGCTGTCGCTGTCCACGCGAGCGCGCTCGACGGTCATCGCCGAAGCCGCCAGGCCGACCGCGCCGCGCACCATGTTGGTGTGGCACTGGCCGGAAATCACGCCATCGATCGGCTGGATCTGGGCAACCGGATGGCTGCTGCAGGCGGCGAGGGCGAAGCAGACGGTGGCGGTCGCAAGGGCGTGCTTCATGGGGACGATGTTCATGGGATGTTCCTCGTGTCGTGGCCTGAAGAGTGCGACGACAGGCGTGGTGGCGGAATGAAGCCGTGCACGCGATGGACACGGTGCGCTCACTGCCGCCGACAGGCGAGATCGAGAGACTGCACGAGCGGCGCACGCCGCCCCCCGGTAGTGCCGACTACTGCCCGGCAACCCCATCCCCCTCCCGAGGAGACCTGCATGGCCACCACCAAGAAGACCCCCGCCCGCCGCAAGGCAACGCCCAAGGTTCGCAAAGGCAGCACCACGGCAAAGACCGTCGCCGAAACCGACCGCCCCCGCGTGGTGCAGACCGCCACCCGCAAGGCCGCGTCCAGCGATCCGCGCGCGGCACGCGTGGCATCGCGCCAGCGGCGCCTGCAGGACCAGGAGAAAGCCAAGGATGCGCGCGCAACCAAAAAGGCGACGAAGAAGACCGCCACCCAGGCCGGCGCACGCCGGCAGCCGGAAACGATGCCGGCCCAGCACCTGCCCACGCCCGGGCACGAACACGCACTCGAACTCGCACCGCGCTTCCTCGCCCCGGATTACGTGGGCAGCGGCAAGCTGCAGGGCATGCGCGCGATCATCACCGGTGGCGACTCCGGCATCGGCCGCGCGGTCGCCGTGCTGTTCGCACGCGAAGGCGCCGATGTCGCCGTGCTGCATCTGGATGAAGCGGAGGATGCGGACATCACCCGCCAGCACGTGGAACGCGAAGGCGGCCGCTGCGTGGTGATCGCCGGTGACGTGCGCGATCCGCGCTTCTGCAACAAGGCGGTGAAGCAGGTGGCCAAGGCCTTCGGCGGCATCGACATCCTGGTCAACAACGCGGCGTTCCAGCTGCATTGCGAGCGCCTGGAAGACCTGGAAGACGCGCACCTGCAGGAGACCCTGCAGACCAATATCGGCGGCTACATCCAGATGGCACGGGCGGTGCTGCCGCATCTGGGCGAGGGCGCCAGCATCATCAACACCGGCTCGGAAACCGGCCTGTTCGGCAGCAAGGCACTGATCGATTACTCGGCGACCAAGGGCGCCATCCACGCCTTCACCAAGGCGCTGGCCAGCCAGCTGCTGCCGCGTGGCATCCGGGTCAACTGCGTGGCGCCGGGTCCGGTGTGGACGCCGCTGAACCCGGCCGACAAGCCGGCCGAAGACGTGGCCGAGTTCGGCAAGGACAGCGACATGGGCCGCCCCGCGCAGCCGGAAGAGCTGTCACCGGCCTATGTGTTCTTGGCTTCGCCGGCGTGCGCCAGCTATATCAGCGGCGCGATCCTGCCGGTGATGGGCGGTCCGCGCGGCTGACGGGGTGGTAGTGCCGGCCGCCGGCCGGCAGCTATCCTCGGCGCACGCGAACAGAGGATGGGGTGGGCATGGACGGCACCGTTGAATACCTGTGGCTGCCGCCGGGCGCGATACCGCCCGAACGGGCCTGCTCCCCTTACCGCGCCATTGTGGCTGTCGAAGCCGCCGTGGAGGCGGACTGGCAGGCGCGGGTGAGCAACTGGTTGGTGCGCAGCGGTTGCCGCTACATGATGGCCTGGGGCATCGAGTGCAGCGGTTGGGATGATGCGGTGGACCTGGCATCGCGGGAGGGCGAGGGCGCCGACTTCGTGATGACCACCTGGCATGACCACGACACCCTGGCGGAGGTGTACGCGTTCTGCGCCATTGCCCAGCACCCTGCGCTGGAGCTGCCGCACACTCTGGTGTTGCATGTTGCTGGGGGGGCCGACCGGGCGCGCGTGCTTGCAGGTGTTCGGGGCGCTGTTGCAGCAGGCGCGTAAAGATCGGCGATGCGCGGAATGAACCGCTGCGGATTGGCGCGTGGGAGCTGCATACTCGGCGCACCGGGCAGAAACGCCACATGGAAGATCACAACGGAGCTCGCATTCAATGGAATTGAACGGAAAGAGAAAGTTCTCCCATGGCCCAGTCAGGTTGGAAGCGGTAGCTCCCAATGCAGGCCCTGCACGATGATCAGCCTTGGCAGACCCTTCAGTCGCTTGGCCAGTGTCCTTGCGCTGCTGCTCGCTTTCGCACCCTTGTGCATGGCAGCAAGCGCTTTTGACATCGGCCTTGATGGAAAAAGCCCTTACCCGGAGCACTCACGCGACCAGATACTGGAGCTCGAGAGAAACTCTGATGGCCGAATGCTGCATCGCGATGAACTGGATGCATTCAAGGCGGTGCTGGTCGAGCAGGGCTGGCCCACCTATCGCACCTCGGGCCCAGCCCTGATTGATGCGGCCGGCAAGCTGCTGGAGCGCTCTGGCCTGGATTTTGAGTTCCAGAAGTACATGCTTCGCGTTCTTGATCAGCAGGTCGGCGATGACATCCGTCCTGCAATCTATGCACGGCTTGCGGATCGCATCCACGCTTCCCACGATTCCAGCCAACTGTACGGCACCCTGCAGCAGCGGCTCGATGATGTGTCTACGGTTGATCCGCCAGTAGCCTCGTTGGGCTCCCTGCTGTTCTTCCGTGACTTCTACGGTCTTCCCAGTCTGGAGGACGAACTGGCCTCGGGCGGCATCGACTACGAAGCGACCTTGTCACAGCCACCGGCGACGTACACCCGGCCCGACATCCGGACGCTGCTCGGCGAGCTGATCCAGCCCGATCAGTCCTTGCGGACAGCTCTGAGCGCTGCGCGCAGCAAGGGCGATTCAGCAAAGGTCGAGCTGCTCCAGGAGGAGATCGCTGCCTCCGATCGAGAAGGCCTGCGAAGGATCAAACAGGTATTCGAAGACGTAGGCTTTCCGACGCGGGACATGGTGGGCATTGATGGTGTCTCCACGGCCTTCCTCCTGGTCCAGCATGCGGATGAGGATCCAGCGTTCCAGAAGCGGGCGCTGGAACTGGCCGCGCCCTTGATGACGTCACGCGGGATGTCGCGCCGTCAGTACGCCATGTTGGCTGATCGTGTGTCCTTGGCTGCCGGCGAGCCGCAACGCTACGGCACACAGATGACCCTCCAGAACGGTAAGTACGTGCTGCAGCCAACGTCCGATATTGAAGGCCTGGATAGGCGTCGCCTGCAGATGGCACTGGGCCCCTATCAGGCGATGCTTGATAGCGCCAACGCCGAGCGGCCGTGAATGGCGTCTGGTTGATGTCTCCACCGTTCGAAGTTCGCCCGTTGCAGATTCCTGGGGCCGATCAACACCGTGGTTTTGATGAAGTGCTCCTTGAGCCTGAGGATCTGAAGTAGTCCATCGGAAGTGGGGCTCCACCAGCTGGAGAGCGCGCCAATGGCGGCGGCTGGCCCCTACCGTTCGTCGGCCCATGACTTCCGGGGGGTTGACTACAACTGTCGTCACGCAGACAGTGACGACACGTGTAGTCAAGGGAGTGGTGTCATGCGTGGCAAGACCATCGGGGACCAGGAGCTGGCCCTGCTGCAGTACATCGATGAACATGCGCCGGCCAGTGTCGGCGGGGTCGCCAGTGGCTACGGCGAGGCCCGCGGGCTGGCCCGTTCCACCGTGCTGACGATGATGGAGCGGCTGCGCGCCAAGGGGTATCTTCAGCGCGAGCAGCAGGAGGGCGTCTACCGCTACCAGGCCACCCGTGGCCCGGAGAGCGTGCTGCAGGGCGCTGTGGCCCAGTTCGTCGACAACACCCTGCAGGGCTCGGTGTCGCCGTTCGTGGCCTACCTGTCGCAGCGCCAGGAAGTCAGTGACAACGAGCTGGCCGAACTGGAAGCACTGGTCGCCCAACTCCAATCGCGTCGCCACGAGGGCTGAGCCATGGACACCACGATGCTGATTTCCCTGCTGGAACGCCTGGGCTGGACCAGCCTGCAGACCGTGCTGCTGGTGGCCCTGGTGTATGGGCTGTGCCGCGCACTGCCGTCGCTGTCGGCCAGCACCCGCTGTCGCCTGTGGTGGCTGGTGTCGCTGCAGGCGGTGCTGGGCCTGTTCTGGAGCCAGCCGCTGCAGCTGGCCTGGCTGCCGGCGCCGCAGGCCGTGGCGATGAGCGCCACCGACCTGGCCGCCGATGCGATCCACCCGATGGCGCCGGAACTCTCGGCGAACCTGCTGGCCACCGCGCCGATCAACCAGGCCCCTGACATCGCCGCGTCGATCGGCAGCGGCGTATCGCCGATGGCCTGGTGGGCGATGGCGCTGGCCGCGCTGTGGCTGTCCGGCGTGCTGGTGATGGCGTGGCGCACCTTCGGTGAGTGGCGCCAGTGCCGTGCGCTGCTGGCCGCCGCGCACCCCTGCGAGGACGTTGCCTTGGTGCAGGCGCTGCAGCTGGCTGCCGATGCCCACGGCCTGCGCCGCGCACCGCGCCTGTGGATGAGTGCGCAGGTGGACGCGCCGCAGCTGGTCGGTCCGCTGCGCCCGGTGCTGCTGCTGCCGGCCGGTGCCAATGCCCTGCAGGGCGATGCGCTGGATCTGGCGCTGACCCACGAGCTGCAGCACATGCAGCGCCGTGACCTGCAGTGGGGCCTGATGCCTGCGCTGGCGCAGCACCTGTTCTTCTTCCATCCGCTGCTGCGCCTGGCCGTGCGCGAATACGCCCAGGCCCGCGAGGAAGCGGTGGATGCGGCGGTGGTGGGCCAGCATGGTGCCAGCCGCCACGCCTACGGCCGCCTGCTGCTGCAGCTGGGTGTGGCGCCGCAGCCGCACCTGGGCGTGGCCAGTGCCGCGCCGAGCACCACCAGCCTGAAGCGCCGCCTGATGAGCCTGCAGCCGCGTCGTGCCTGCCCGCGCATCCTCGCCATCGGCCTGACCGCGCTGGTGGTTGCGGTAGGCGTGGCACCGATGCGCCTGGTGGCCGCCCCGGCACCGCCGGCGCCGCCCGCACCGCCGAAGGTGGTCCCGGCACCG
>DOKO01000026.1 GCA_003510825.1 Stenotrophomonas sp. | reverse complement strand
CAGGAAGCCCAGCTTCTCGCCGGCTTCCACCGCCGGGCGCACCAGTATCAGTCGCTGCACGCGCGATTCGTTCAGAGCTTCCACCGCACTGGCCACGGCCAGGAAGGTCTTGCCGGTGCCGGCCGGGCCGATGCCGAAGTTGATGTCATGCGTGGCGATCTGATGCAGGTAGCGGCCCTGGTTGGCGCCGCGGCCGCGCACGGTGCCGCGCTTGACCTTGATCGCCACGTCCTGCGCTTCGTAGGAACGCTCGGCGATCTGCTCGACATTGGCCTGCGCCAGGCGCAGGTGGATGGCGTGGCTGTCGAAGGTGGTCTCGGCGGCTTCGACGTACAGCGCCTCGATCAGCTTCTGCGCCTCGACGATGGCCTCGTCCGGCCCGCTGATGCGGAACACGAAGCCGCGGTTGGCGATCTCCACGCCGAGCTTCAGCTCGATCTGGCGCAGGTGCCCGTCGAAGGGACCGCACAGGTTGGCCAGCCGCTCGTTGTCTTCCGGCGACAGGGTGAAATCTCGATGCTCGATGCTTTTCATTGCGTGGGGTGGGGCGGGTTCGCCGTCCACCGCGATGGACCCAAGGAAGACAAGATTAGCGCGCGGACGGGCGGGGCGACAGTTCTCCACACCGGGTGTGGATCGGCGCCGAAGAAAGCTGTGGACAAGTGCTTGCGGAGCCTGCGCGGCAAGGGAGGTGAAGCGCTGGTGAAAAATGTGCCATGGGCGGCGGGGTCAGATCCCCGAAGGGGCTCTGACCCCATGGCAATCAATCCGCCACCACCCGCGCACGCAGCGAATTGGTCAGCGCCTCGGTGATCACCACGTCCACGAACTGGCCGATCAGGCGCGCCGGCGCCGGGAAGTTCACCGAACGCATGTTCTCGGTCTTGCCGGTCAACTCGTTCGGGTTCTTGCGCGAGGGGCCTTCCACCAGCACGGTCTGCACGGTGCCGACCATCCTTTCGGAAATGCCGGCGGCGTGCGCATTGATGCGTTCCTGCAGGCGCGACAGCCGCGCGTGCTTTTCCGCATCGCTGATCGTGTCCTCCAGGTCGGCCGCCGGGGTGCCCGGGCGACGCGAGTAGATGAAGGAGAAACTGTGGTCGAAGCCGATATCCTCGATCAGCTTCATGGTCTTCTCGAAATCGGCATCGGTCTCGCCGGGGAAGCCGACGATGAAATCCGAGCTGATCGAGATGTCCGGGCGCACCGCGCGCAGCTTGCGGATCTTCGACTTGAATTCCAGCGCGGTGTAGCCGCGCTTCATCGCCGACAGCACGCGGTCGCTGCCAGCCTGGACCGGCAGGTGCAGGAAGTTGGCCAGCTGCGGCACGTCGCGGAACGCGTCGATCAGCGAGTCGCTGAACTCCAGCGGGTGCGAGGTGGTAAAGCGGATGCGGCCGACGCCGTCGATCTCGGCGATGGTCCGGATCAGCAGGCCCAGGTCGGCGAATTCACCGTCACCGTAGGGGCCACGGTAAGCATTGACGTTCTGCCCGAGCAGGTTGATCTCGCGCACGCCCTGTGCGGCCAGCTGCGCCACTTCCACCACCACGTCCTCGAACGGGCGGCTGACTTCGGTGCCGCGGGTGTAGGGCACCACGCAGAACGAGCAGTACTTGGAGCAGCCTTCCATGATCGAGACGAACGCCGAGGCGCCATCGGCGCGCGGTTCCGGCAGGCGGTCGAACTTCTCGATCTCGGGGAAGCTGATGTCCACCTGCGGGCGCTTCTGCTCGCGGCGGGCACGGATCAGTTCCGGCAGCCGGTGCAGGGTCTGCGGGCCGAACACCAGGTCCACGAACGGCGCGCGCTTGATGATCGCTTCGCCTTCCTGCGAGGCCACGCAGCCGCCCACGCCGATGATGACTTCGCGGCCCTTGTTCTTCAGGCCCTTCCAAACGCCCAGCTGGCTGAACACCTTTTCCTGCGCCTTTTCGCGGATGGAGCAGGTGTTGACCAGGATGACGTCGGCGTCGTCCGGGGTGTCGGTCAGTTCCAGGCCATCGCTGGCGGCAAGCACGTCGGCCATCTTGGCCGAGTCGTACTCGTTCATCTGGCAACCGTGGGTCTTGATGTAGAGCTTGCCTTTGACCTGGTCGGGCTTGCGCGGACCAGTGGGCAGGGCAACGAGCGGGGTACCGCCCGGGGCGGGCGGGAAGACGTCTGGCGTCCCGGTCATGGCGCTTAATCCATTCGGGTGGCGGGAAAGCGGGCAATTCTACCCGCATCCCACGCCTCCCGCCGCGCTGCGCGCTCGCGGGGCATGGCCCCGCGCTACCCGCATCCCGCGCCGCCCGTCGGCCAATCATCGCCCGCCATCCGGTAGCGCCGGGCCGTGCCCGGCGCCCCTTACGCCGCCACCAGCTCTGCGTCGATCTGCCGCGAGCGGTCGAAGGCGGCCAGCGTGCCCATCCGGTCGATATAGGCCGCGGTGGCCGGAGCCGGCTGCACCAGCCCGAATTCGCGCATCCAGCCCAGCGCATTGCCCCACAGGATGTCCGCCGCGCTCAGGGCCTCGCCCAGCAGATACGGGCCCTGCGCCAGCTGCGCCTCGATCACCTGCAGCACGGTTTCGGCATCGTTGTAGGGCGACATCATCCGCGGCGGCGGCTCGCGGTGCAGGGCCTTGTCGGTCATCGCCGGCTCGAAGCAGGCACCGTAGAAGGCCATCCAGCGCAGGTAGGGGCCGCGCTGCGCATCGCCGATCGGCGGCGCCAGCCCGGCTTCCGGGTACAGGTCGGCCAGGTACAGGTAGATGGCCACCTGTTCGGTCACCAGCGCGCCGTTGTGGATGATCGCCGGCACCTTGCCCATCGGGTTGATGGCCAGGTAGGCCGGGGCCAGGTTGGCGCCGGCCTTCAGGTCCAGCACCTGCAGCCGGTAGTCGGCGCCGAGTGCCTCGAGCAGGGCGACGGCGCCGCTCGAGCGGGAACGGGCGGCGTGGTAGAGGGTGATCTGGCGTGCAGTCATGGCAGGGCTCCTTGCGGTGGGTGGTGAAGCGGGAGGCCATGCTGGGGCACAATCGCGGACGACTTCTGTCCTCGATTCTTCATGCGCCATACCGCTCATCGACTGCTGCGCCTGATCTCGCTCCTGCAGGCCCGCCGGCACTGGTCCGGCGCCGAGCTGGCCGAGCGCATGGGCGTGGACCGGCGCAGCATCCGCCGCGACATCGAACGCCTGCGCGAGCTCGGCTACCCGGTACAGGCCTCGGCCGGGGTAGGCGGCGGCTACCGGCTCGGCACCGGCGCGCCCGTGCTGCCGATGCTGCTGGACGAGGAAGAGGCGACCACCCTGGCCATTGCCCTGCGGGCCGCCTCGGCCACCCTGTCCGGCATCGACGAGACCGCCCGTGGCCTGCTGTCCAAGCTCGATCCGCTGGTGCCGGCGCGGCGCCGCCAGCAGGCCGGCGAGGTGCATGCGGCCAGATCG
>DOKO01000363.1 GCA_003510825.1 Stenotrophomonas sp. | reverse complement strand
CCCGAGGATGGTGGCCAGGTCGAAGCGGAAGCCATCGACGCGCATCTCGGTCACCCAGTAGCGCAGTGAATCCATCACCATGCGCAGCGCACCGGCATTGGTCAGGTCGAAGGTGTTGCCGGTGCCGGTATCGTTGATATAGAAGCGCCGGTCATCAGCCAGCCGGTAGTAGCTGGCGTTGTCGATGCCCTTGAACGAAAGCGTCGGCCCCAGTTCATTGCCTTCGGCGGTGTGGTTGTAGACCACGTCGAGGATCACTTCGATGCCGGCACTGTGCAGGCGGGCGATCATCTGCTTGAACTCGGCCACCGTCTCCAGTGACAGGTAGCGCGGCTGCGGCGCGAAGAAGCCGATGGTGTTGTAGCCCCAGTAATTGCGCAGGCCGCGCTCCAGCAGCTGCTGGTCATCAACGTAGGCGTGCACGGGCAGCAGCTCGATGGCCGTCACCCCCAGATGCACCAGATGGTCCACCACCGCATCGTGCCGCAGCGCCGAGAAGGTACCGCGCTCGGCCTGGGGGACACCCGGATGCTGCATGGTCAGTCCACGTACGTGTGCTTCGTAGATGACCGAGCGGTCCCAGGGCGTTGCGGGCGCGCGCTCGCTGCCCCAGCTGAACGCCGGATCGATCACCGCGCAGCGCGGCATGTATGGCGCGCTGTCGCGGCGGTCGAAGCTCAGATCGGCATCACGGTGTCCCAGCGTATAGCCGAACAGATGCGGCGCCCACCTGATCTCGCCGACGATCTGCTTGGCGTACGGATCCAGCAGCAGCTTGTTCGGATTGAAGCGATGCCCATCCTGTGGTGCGTAGGGTCCATGCACGCGATAGCCGTAGCGCTGGCCCGGGCGCACGTCCGGCAGGTAGCCGTGCCATACCTCGTTGGTGTATTCCGGCAGCACGATGCGCTCGATCTCGCGGTTGCGCGCATCGAACAGGCACAGCTCCACCTTGGTGGCATGGCGCGAGTACAGCGCGAAATTCACTCCCAGCCCATCCCAGGTCGCGCCCAGCGGGAACGGCCTGCCCTCGCGGACGCGCGAGCTCTGTGTCCACTTACGGGTTGCCATCGTTCTCGTCCTTACCCGCATGAAGGGCTGCTATCTCTGCTTCCACCAGACGCTCGGCCATGTGCCAATGACGTTGTTCCTGCTCATCCGGTCGGCCCTCGGCCTCCCAGATCTGGTGCGCCAGCATCTCGATGCGGCGGCGTCGCTCACTGCTGTCCATCTGCCCCACTCTCCTGGCTGATCCACACCGCAACGGGGCTGCCGGCAAACAGCAGCGCATCCGTGGCGGAACCGTTGAAAATCTCCGTGCGACCGTCCAGCACGTTGTGCATCGTTCGTTGCGGCACCGCCGTCATGCGCTGCTCCGCGTCCTCGGTCCACGCAAGGGCAGGACCGGGGCATCGCCCGGCACTCGCCCTGCGCACCGCCACCAGCAGCACCTGTCCTGCGTGCTCACGCACGAAGACCAGATCTGCTGAAGCGGGATCGGAAAGGGACTGCAGCGTTCCGCCCAGGAACAACGCCGGATGCTCGCGCCGCAGCTGCAGAAGCTGCGAAAGCAGGCGCATCTTCGGCGCGCCTTCGTGCCAGTCCTGCAGCAATTGCGACCACGATCGATCATCAGCCAATGCCTGTGCGCGCTGTGCGAAATCCACTGGGCGCCGGTTATCCGGATCGACCAGACTGAGATCCCAGAACTCGGTGCCCTGGTAGATATCGGGAACACCCGGCAGGCACAGCTGCAGGCACAGCTGTGCAAGCCCGTTGCTGGCACCGGCGGCCGCCAGCGTCCTCACGAAATCAGCCAGTGCATCGCGCACGCCCTGCAATTCGCTGGCGTGCATCAAGCCCTGCAGCCACTGCTGCGCGGCGCCTTCAACGGCGAGGTCCGGATCGAGCCAGCTGCTGATCCGCTTGCCTTCCCGCAGCGCCTTGCGCAGCCATTGATCCATACGCTGCGGGAAGTCCGCGGCGGGGGCACCGTGCATCGGCCAGGCGCCAACCAGCGCCTGCCACAGTGCATAGCTTTCGGCAGCGGGCAATGGCATCGGCATGGCTGCTGCCGCGCACTGCTGCTCCCAATCGGCCAGCGCCGACTGCCATGCCCCGACATCGGTGCTGATCAGCGCCAGGCGCGCACGCGCATCCGGGCCGCGTTTATGGTCGTGCGTGGCCAAGGCCAGCATCGCAAGCGGATGCTGGCGCGCACGGGCCGCGGCGAGTTCAACCAACGCTTCGCCGTCAAGCCCGATGCGCTGCGGATCGCTTCCAACCTCGTTACGTGACAGCGCACGGAAGTAGCGATAGAACGCCGTGTCTTCCACCGCCTTGGCATTGAGCGGTGCCGAGAGCTGGCCGAACCGCACGCGCAGTTCCTGGCTCTCGGGCGACTGCAGGGCGCCGACCAGCAGGCTCACGGCCGCACGCCCCGCGGCGTCGAGACCCTGCACGGCAGCTGCTTCGGCCCTGGCCAGCACATTCCGCTCGACCGGCGTCTGCAGCGAATAGGGGCGATAGACAGGATAGTGTCGTAGCAGCGCGCAGAGTGCCCGGCGCAGCATCGCATCGCTGAGGTCTCCACGGCCTGCCGCCTCACCGACTGTCTGCCGTACACAGACCAGCAGTCGCTGCAGGTCTGCGTGCAGTGATCCATCCAGCAGTGCATCGCGGGCCACCTGCTGCACCTGCTCCAGACTGCGCGTGTCGCCTGAGCGCGCCTGCCACTGGTCACTCAAGGTCCGCGCCGAAGTCTGTTCATGCAGCCAGGCACCGGCCTGATCCATGAAGTCGTAGCCCGTGGTGCCATCGCACGCCCAGCCGGCGGGCAGCGCCTCAGCCTCGGCGAGAATTTTTTCCACGTGCAGGGTGATGTCCGCACCACGACGACCGCCTGCTTCAGCGGCGGCATCGAGAAGTGCGCGCAGCCGCTGCAGGTAGCCGCCCGGATCGGCCAGACCGTCGATGTGGTCGATCCTCAGGCCATCCACCCAACCCTCGCGCACCAGCCGCAGCGGCAGCGCGTGCACGGCATCGAAGACGTCCTCGCGCTCGACCCGCAACGCGGCAAGCGAGGTGATGTCGAAGAAGCGCCGGTAGTTGACCTGGTCGCCCCCGGTGCGCCACCAGGCCAGGTGATAGTGCTGCCGCTGCAGCAGCATGTGCATGCGCTCCGCGGAGCGGTTGCAGCGCTCGATCCAACCCTGGCGGGCGCCAGGCTGCAACGGGTAGCTGCGCGGCGACAACGGCAGGCGCAGATCATGATGGACCAGGAAAGGCTGTTCCTCGACGTCCTCCACCCGCAGAACGCCAGCCTGGACAGCCTCCTGCAGCGGCCGGTCGAGCACGGGCAGCCAGAGGCGATGGCCCGCGCCGGCCGCCTCCCAGTCGATGTCGAACCATTGCGCATGGCGGCTGCGCCGCCCGTGCATCAGCACGTCCGACCACCACGGATTCTGCGGCGCGGCGGCCAGATGGTTGGGCACTATATCCAGCAGCAGCCCCAGCCCACGCTCGCGAGCGCGGCGAGCGAGCCGCAGGAAACCGTCCCCCCCGCCCAGTTCCGGATTGATCCGGGTGGGATCAATGCCGTCGTAGCCGTGCGTGGAACCTGGCATCGCCGCGGCGATAGGTGACAGGTACAGGTGGCTGACCCCCAATGCTGCGAAATAGTCCGCCTGTGCCGCGGCGGCATCGAAATCAAAGTCGGCATGCATCTGCAGGCGTGCGGTCGCGCGAAGTGAGGTCATGCGTGGCCCCCGGCACGACCCGCGCTGATGCGCTGCAGCCGCGACTGCAGGGCAGCCTCATTCCAGTGCATCGGCAACCGCCGCCGCCAGTTTGGATGGCCGCCGACGGTACCCGGCAGGTTGACCTGTGTACGCAGTGCCAGCGCGTCTTCCAATGGAAGGAGGGCCAGCCGCGAGGGGGTCCTGGCCAGCAGGCCCAGTGCATCGTCTTCCACGCAATCTCCATGAATCAGGTCGGACAGGGCCACGGCATCCACGCGCCGTTGCCCCAGTGCTGAGGGCAGGTCTTCGATTTCGCCCAGGCGTGCGCGCCAGCGCAGATCACGCCCGCGCAGCCAGCCGGCCAGCGGCGGCAGATCGTGGGTGGACGGCATGGCGACGGCATCGCGGCGCCAGCGTTCGGCAGGCAGGAAGCCCGCCGCATCACGGGTGAACGGCAGGACATCCACACCCAGCACCCCGCGCGCGGCCAGCTGCTGGCGGATGCCTGCCGGAACAACACCCAGGTCCTCGCCGATCACCACGCAATGCTGCCGCCAGGATTCCAGCACCAGCAGATTCAGCAGGTCCTGCAGCGGAAACTGCAGGTAGACCCCGTCGCGGGCGGATGCGCCCTGCGGCAACACCCACAGCCGGTGCAGGCCGAGGATATGGTCGATGCGCACCCCACCACGGCCGGCCATGACCGCCCGCAGCAGGTTGATGAAAGGCGCATAGCCCTGCCTGCGCAGGGCCAGCGGCGAGAAGCCGGTGATGCCCCACGCTTGGCCTTGGGTATTGAAGGCATCAGGTGGCGCACCGATCTCCAGGCCGGCCAGCATGGCGCTGGCCTGCGAACGCGCTTCCGCACCGTCGGGTGCGCAGCCCACCGCCAGATCGGCGATCAGCCCGATGGCCGCGCCATTGCTGCGGGCCTGCGAGTGCAGGTCCGTCCAGCAGCGCTGCGCCACCCACTGTGCGAAGGCGTGGTCCTGCGCGTCCCCGCTGCGCGCGTCGGCTGCCAGCACGCAGTAGTCCTGCAGCGCCGCGCCCGCGTCGGCCTGCCACTGGCAGACTTCGGCCCACAGATCGGGTTGCGCGTGCTGCAGCTGGCGTCGCGCCGCGCGCAGCCAGCGCCACTTGAGGTCAGCCGCACCGGGCCAGTCGATGCGCCGCGCGGCAGTGGCAACGTTCACCGCCTCGGCCAGCGCCGGATCCTCCGCCAGCACGGCGCGGGCGGCATCTGGTACCGCCTGCAGCAGCGAGGCCTGCAGCGGGTCCAGCCAGCGGCGGTCGCTGGGCGAATATGGACTGTAGCCAACACCCGGCGGCAAGCCGGCGTGCATCGGGCTCAGGGCGAGCGCCTGCCCACCGTGCTGCTGCAGCCGCTGCAGCCAGGGTGCACAGCCGGCGCTGTCACCTATGCCGGCGTCGCCTGCGCTGCGCAGGCTGTAGACCTGCGCCGCCAGGCCCCAGCCACGGTCAAGATGCGCGGGCCACCATGCCTTCTGCGGTGCGACGGCGACCGCGATACGACGCGGCCCCTGCTGCCAATGCCAGTAGCCGGGCTGCAGCGGCACCGGCCATCGGCCAGCTGCATCCTGGCGCGCATCGCATTGCCGGCCGGTCTCATCGACCCAGCACGCTGCGCCTGCAGCACCCGCCAGGACCACCGTCTCCCCGCAGATCGCGGTGTGCAGTAGCGCACCCGCCGTTTCCGCCTGCGGCTGCAGCACCTGCAGAACAGCGCGCAGCACCTCGGGCGCCACCTCGCAGTTCCGCCCGGAAACATCCTCCCACTGCGGCATCAGCCCCGCTGAACGCGCGGCTGCCTCCAGTGCCGTATCGCCGCTCATGCCGGTAGCCAGCGCAGCTGCAGTCCGCCGCCCGGCTGCAGCAACGGGCCGGTGGGCAGATCCAGCAGCGATTCTCCGTCCGGTAGCGTATGCGCGACTTCGGCAGGCCCTGCATTGATGGCAATCCACCACTGCCCCGCAGGCAGCTGCCAACCTGCCTGCAGTGCACCCTCGCCCAGTACGGAAGCGCCCAGTGAATGTGCCTGTTCGAGCCCGGGCTGCAGGTAATGGCGGCGCACAGCGAGCAGATCACGAAGCCACGCCAGCGATTGCTGCGCTGCGAACCCGGCGTCCGGTGGCGGCACATAGGACGCTTGCATTGTCTGAGGATCGTTCGGGTCCGGAATCCGTGCCCGCGCAGCGGCGTCGGTGAAGGCGCTGAAGCCGGCGAACTCACGTCGACGCCCTTCGCGCACTGCTTCGTCCAGCGGCGCCTGGTAATCGGTGAAGAACAGGAACGGTGACGTGGCCTGCCACGGCTCGCCCATGAACAGCAGCGGCACCATGGGCGTCAGCACGGTCAGCGCGGTGGCCATGCGCAGCGCCGGAGGCTCCAGCAGCTGGCTCAGGCGCTCACCAAAGGCGCGATTGCCAACCTGATCGTGGTTCTGCGCGAACACGACGAAACGCGACGGCGGCAGGTCGCCACTCGCCTCGCCACGGGCCTCGCCATGCAGGTCGGGCTCACCCTGCCAGGCGAAGCCCTCAGCCAGGCAGCGCGCCAGCAGCGCTTCGGCACGGCCCGCATAGGCGGCGTAGTAACCTTCGTGCTCGCCGGTCAGCAGCACATGCAGCGCATTGTGGAAGTCATCATTCCACTGCGCCTGGTAGGCGCCCCGCAACCAGCGCGCCTGGTTGCGCTCGTTTTCCAGCACCAGGTGCGCGTGCGGCACCTCGGTGCGGATCGCATCACTCAGCTGCTGCAGGAAGCGGTCATCATCGATGGCGTGCACCGCATCCAGGCGCAGCCCGTCAAACCGATACTCCTGCAGCCACATCAGCGCGTTGTCGATGAAGAAGCGCTGTACATGCGGCTGTTCGAAATCGATGGCGTCACCCCACGGGGTGCTGCGACCGCTGTGAAAAAAGCCCTTGGCATACTGCGCCAGATGGTTGCCCTGCGGCCCGAAGTGGTTGTAGACCACATCCAGCAGTACCGCCAGGCCGGCGGCATGCGCCGCATCGACGAATCGCTTCAGTGCTTCGGGTCCGCCATAGGCCTGTGCCGGGGCGTAGGGAAATACACCGTCATAGCCCCAGTTGCGGCTGCCTGGAAACTGCGCCACCGGCATCAACTCGATGGCGGTGATGCCCGTTGCCGCCAGCATCGGCAGCTGTGCCGTCAGCGCGGCAAATCCGCCGGCTGCCTCGACGTGTACCTCGTAGATGACCATGTCCGCCCAGGCAACACCGCGCCAGTCCAGCGTCTCCCAGGCATACGTATCCTCGGCCAGGAGGGCGCTGGGGCCTTCAACGCCCTCGGGCTGCCAGCGCGAAGCGGGATCCGGCACCTCGCTGCCATCCGGCAGGCGGAAGCGGTAACGATCGCCCTGCGCCGCCGTCGTGCGGATCCAGTGCAGGCCATCGGCCTGCCGAAGCATCGGTAACGCGACCCCGCCAAGCACCAGCGCCACCTGACTGATGTCAGGCGCCCACAGCCGGAACTCCACCATCCCTGCGCCCGTTGGCCACGCACCCAGACGACCGGCAGCGGTCATGCGACAACCTGCAGGTACAGCGTGGACATCGGCGGCAGGGTCAGCCGCAGTGATTGCGCGTGCCCGTGCATCGGTCTCGCATCAGTGGCCACCGCGCCCAGATTGCCAGCGTTGCCGCCTGCATAATGGTGGCTGTCGGTGTTCAACCGCTCCGACCACAGGCCGGACTCGGGTACGCCGACGCGGTAGCCCTCGCGGCGCACAGGCGTGAAATTGCTGACCACCAGCATCGCCGGTGCTTCGCCGGTCGGATCCTGCCGGATGAAGGCGTAAACGCTGTTGCGGCTGTCGTCGGCCACACTCCAGGCAAAGCCGCGCTCGTCGCGCTCATCGCGATGCAGTGCGGGCTGATGCAGCAGCTGTGCATTCAGATCACCGACCAGACGCATCAATCCACCGCCTTCAGCGGTCGCGGCCTGCTCCCATTCCAGCCCGCGCTGGTGCGCCCACTCGCCCGCCTGGCCGAATTCGCCCCCCATGAACAGCAGTTTGCTGCCCGGGTGTGCCCACATGAAGGCGTAGTACGCCCGCAGCTGGGAGAACTGCTGGGCGCGGTCGCCCGCCATCTTGGTGAGCAGCGAGCCTTTGCCGTGGACCACCTCGTCATGCGACAGCGGCAACACGAAACGCTCGGAGAAGGCATACACCAGACCGAAGCTGATCTCGCTGTGGTGATGCGGGCGATGCACGGGGTCGCGCTGCAGGTAGTGCAGCGTGTCGTGCATCCAGCCCATGTTCCACTTGTGGGTGAAACCCAACCCGCCGTCGGCTACCGCGTTGGTCACGCCCGGCCAGGCCGTGCTCTCTTCGGCAATCACCAGCACGTCTGGAAAACGCTCGCGCAGGGTCTGGTTCATGCGTTGCAGGAAGGCCACCGCCTCCAGGTTCTCGCGGCCGCCCTGTGCATTGGGCACCCACTGCCCCTCGGGGCGGCTGTAATCGCGATACAGCATCGACGCCACTGCATCCACGCGCAGCCCGTCGATGTGGAAATGCTCGATCCACTCCAGCGCGCTGCCGATCAGGTAGGCCGACACTTCATTGCGGCCGTAGTTGTAGATCAGCGTGTCCCAGTCGGCATGCTTGCCCTCACGGGGATCGGCGTGCTCGTACAGGGCGGTGCCATCGAAGCGCGCCAGGCCGTGGGCATCGTCGGGAAAATGCGCGCTGACCCAATCGACGATCACGCCCAGGCCGGCCTGGTGACAGCGGTCCACGAAGCGGGCAAAGGCTTCCGGGGTGCCGTAGCGCGCGGTCGGTGCGTAGATGCCCAGCGGCTGGTAGCCCCAGGAGCCACCAAAGGGATGCTCACTGATCGGCAGCAGCTCGATGTGGGTGAAGCCGAGACCGGTGACGTGGGGGATCAGCCGATCTGCCAGTGCATCCCAGTCCAGCACGCTGCCATCCTCGGCGCGCTGCCAGGATCCCGCGTGTACCTCATAGATGGACAACGGCGCGTTGATGCCCTGCTGACGGCTGCGCTGCAGCCAGGCCTGGTCGTTCCACTGCAGCGGGGCGGCAGACACCACGCGCGAGGCAGTGGCCGGCGAGCGCTCGGCCCAGCGTGCCATCGGGTCGAGTTTGTCGGGCAGGGTCTGGCCGTCTGCTCCGATCAGGCGAAACTTGTAGCACGCGCCCGGCTGGACCCCGGGGATGAACAGCTCCCACACGCCGGCGGCATGGCGCAGCCGCATCGGGTGGCGGCGACCGTCCCAGCCATTGAAGTCGCCGACGACCGCCACGCGCTGCGCATTCGGTGCCCAGACTGCGAAGCGCACGCCCTCGATACCTTCAATGGTCATTTCGGTAGCGCCCAGTACGCGCACCGCTTCGGCATCACCTTGGTGGATACGCTGCAGCAGTGCCTCATCCAGCAGCGGGCCGAACGCATACGCGTCGTGCACCAGCTCGACGCCATCGGGGAAGTGCAGCGCCAGCAGCGGGATCGCGTCGGCACCGGCGCGCCCCTCGAACAGACCCGGCAGATCAGTGCAACGAAGGTCCCAGCGGCGGCCGCTGCCCTCGATCACCTCCACCCGCTTTGCATTCGGCACCAGCGCGCGGATCACACGGCCCCCGTTGCCATCGGCATGCGGACCCAACCACGCGAAAGCATCGGCCGGGCGACCCTGCACCAGCGCCTGCAACTCGGCCGCCATCGGCGCAACCGCATCACCCTGCGTCACCGTGTCGTAGTCGAACGCCACCGCACCCCGTCCCTCGTCGTTCATGCAGCCACCTGACAGGTCTGCTGGTACAGCGCCAGGTAGGCCTTGCCGGCCGTTTCCCAACCGCCCGGACGCAGCATCGCCGCACGTCGCATCGCATGCATCAGCGCCGGCAGCCGGAACGTGCGCATCGCCCGCTCCACGCAGCGGCGCAGCCCATCGGCAT
Organism: Stenotrophomonas sp.; assembly: GCA_003510825.1. GTDB lineage: Bacteria > Pseudomonadota > Gammaproteobacteria > Xanthomonadales > Xanthomonadaceae > Stenotrophomonas. The sequence goes on along the minus strand of DOKO01000363.1, from coordinate 1,489 downwards.
TGGCGCCATGGAACAGGAAGCCGGTCACACCGTCCTCGACCGTATCAACCAGGCCGCCCGTCGCATGCGCGACCGGCAGGCAGCCAAAGCGCTGCGCGTACATCTGGCTGAGGCCGCAGGGTTCGAAGCGCGAGGGCATCAGCAGGAAATCAGCGCCGGCGAACATCTGCCGCGCCAGGCCCTCCTCGAAGCCGATGAAGGCGCCGACCCGTCCGGGGTAGCGCTGGGCCAGTGCCTGCACCTGCGCTTCCACCTGCGGCTCGCCACCGCCGATCACCACCAGCTGGCCACCGGCCGCCACAATCTGCGGAGCGACATCACAGGTGATGTCCAGGCCCTTCTGATGGACCAGCCGCGAGACCACGGCGAACAGCGGGCCCGACGAGGGCTGCAGCCCGAAGGCCTGGCGCACGGCCTGCGCATTCTCTGCGCGACCCGCGCACTGGCCTATGCTGAAACGTGCCTTCAGGTGAATGTCACGGCGCGGATCCCAGCTGGCGTCGATGCCGTTGACGATGCCACTGAGGTGGCCACCGGCAGCGCGTTGCGCCAGCAGTTCGTGCAGGCCACAGCCATCCTCGGCAGCGGTGATCTGCTGCGCATAGCGCAGGCTGACCGTGTTCAGGCGGGTGGCATTGGCAATGCCGCCCTGCAGGAAGGACATGTGGCCGTGGAAATGCAGTTCGTCCAGATGCTCCACAGGTACGCCGAGGGTCGACGCCAGAGCAAACGGGAACAGACCTTGGTAAGCCAGGTTGTGGATGGTCAGCAGGGTCGGCACCGCAGTGCCATCCCAGCGCACATAAGCGGCGGCCATCGCCACCGGCCAGTCGTTCAGGTGCAGCAGCTGCGGCTTCCAGTCCAGCCCGGCACGACCGGCGGCCACTTCCGCAGCGGCATGGGACAAAGTGGCAAAACGCACTGCGTTGTCCTGCCATTCGCGGCCCTGCGCGTCCACGTAGGGCGAGCCCTCGCGTTCATACAGCGCGGGCGACAGCAGCACATAGATAGGAAGACCATCGGCCTGGAGCGCCATGGCCACGGTGCAGGCCGGCAGACTGGCACGCCCGGCGACACGACCTACTTCACGCAGGTGCGGCAGACGCTGCAGTACTTCGGGATAGCCCGGCAACAGCACGCGCGCATCACAGCCGCTGCGCACCGCGCGCGGCAGCGCGGCTGCCACATCACCCAGGCCGCCGGCCTTGATGAAGTCCGCCATCTCGGTGGCAACGAACAGGACCCGCTGCACCAGCTCTGGCAGTTCGATCGGCTGTGACGGGCCACGACGGGTGCCGATCGGCACCAGGTCGAGGGCGGGCAGGACAGTCTCTGCAACGGGATCGTGCAGGGAATCGGCGACGAGGTCGAGGGCCATGGTGAACTTCTCTGAATCAGTCAGGCAGACGCCAGCCGCGCCCGAATGGCGCCAGGTCTGGGAAGGAAGTCGTCGCGGAACGTGGGGGACGTTTGCGTAGGCTCTACGCGA
>DOKO01000419.1:14323-17568 GCA_003510825.1 Stenotrophomonas sp. | reverse complement strand
CACCGAGTGGATCGCACCGATGCGCGCGCAGGCCAGCATGGCCACGGCCGCGTCGACGATCATCGGCAGGTAGATGGTGACCCGGTCGCCCTTCTTGACGCCCAGGTTGCGCAGCGCGTTGCCGAGGCGGCAGGTGCGCTCGTACAGCTCGCGATAGGTCACGTGCTGGGCAGGTGCGTCCGGGCCGTCCGGTTCAAACAGCAGGGCGGTCTTGTCGCCGCGCTTCTCGAGCTGGCGGTCCAGGCAGTTCACGCTGGCGTTGAGCTCACCGTCCTCGAACCACTTGATGTGGAAGTCGGCCAGGTCGTAGCTGACGTTCTTGATCTTCGTCGGCTTGCGCATCCAGTCCAGCCGTTCGGCGGCCTTGCCCCAGAACGCATCCGGGTCGGACACCGAAGCCTGGTACTGCTGCTCGTAAGACGTCTTGTCGATGCGTGCCTTGGCGGCGAACTGCGGATCGACGGGGTAGATATCAGCCATGGCACCCTCACTTGCACGTTGACTTTGTATGTGCGGTCGCAGCATCGCAACGACCCTCCGCCACCAGTTTGCCCCATCCACCCCCGGTCGCGTCACCACGGCGCTTAGACCATGGTCGAAAGTCGGCGCCTTGCAGGCCCGGGTTCGACCAATGGCGAATACCGCTATACATAAACGCCCCGCAGTCTCGGCTCGACCGTGCCCCACGCGCGGCATCACCTTGCCACTTGGGAGAGAGGGCAACATGAGCCACCGTACGTTGAAAGCCGTGCGCAAACCTTTGGCGGCCTGCCTGCTGGTCGCCTTGGTCGCACCGGGCATGGCGTTCGCAGAGACCGCCAAAGAGAAAGCACTGGAATCGCGCGTTGCCGAGCTGGAGCGCCAGGTCCAGGCGCTGTTGTCCTCGCAGCAGCAACAGCAGACCCAGATCGTGCAGACCCAGCAGGCCGTGACCGATGTCCGCGCCGTGCAGGCCGAGCAGAAGCCGGTCGCGCAGGTGCCGGCCGGCAAGCAGCCGATCCAGGTCACCACCATCACCCCGGGCGCCGCGCCGGGCACCACGGTCAAGATCGGCGGCTTCATCAAGGCCGATTTCATGGCCACCCAGACCAGCGATGGCCAGCTGGCCGACGATGCCACCGGCCGCGCGCTGTACCTGCCGGGCCAGACCCCGGTGGCCGGTGCCGGCGGCTCGGGCAAGCGCTCGGACGTGGACTACAACGCCCACGCCAAGTTCTCGCGCTTCAACATCGGCATCGACAACGTCAGCGAATCGGGCAACAAGTCCGGCGCGATGTTCGAGATGGACTTCTTCGGCAACTCGCTGGGCAACCAGACCGCCACCAACACCTACGGCGTGACCCTGCGCCATGCCTACATGTACTGGAACAACTGGCTGGCCGGCCAGACCTGGTCCAACTTCATGGATGCGGCGGCGCTGCCGGAAGCGGTCGACTTCGTCGGCCCGACCGATGGCGTGGTGTTCGTGCGCCAGGCCCAGGTGCGCTACACCCAGGGCGGCTTCAGCGTTGCCCTGGAAAACCCGGAAACCACCACCCTCACCGGTACCCGCAATCCGGTGACCGGCGCGTGGACCAACGCCAGCGCCAACTCCGACCGTGGCAGCCTGCCCGACCTGACGATGCGTTATGGCTGGAAGGGCGACTGGGGCACCTTCGGCGTCGGCGGCATCGTCCGCCAACTGAAGGTCGACAACCAGGCCACCGGCGCCAAGGCCGACAAGGTGGCCGGCGGCCTGACCCTGGGCGGCAAGTGGGTGATGGGCGGCAACGATTCGCTGCACTACCAGCTGACCGGTGGCGAGGGCATCGCCCGCTACATCGGCCTGGGCGTCACTGCGGATACCGCCTATGACATCGCCCGCGACGAACTGAACCCGACCGGCGTGCTGGCCGGCTACGTGGGCTGGCGCCATGCCTTCTCGCCGAAGCTGCGCACCAACCTGATCTACGCCCGCAGCGACTACGACAATGATGGCAGCCTGGGGCCGCTGGTCACCAAGAGCGTGCAGAGCATCCGCGGCAACATCTTCTACACGCCGATGCCCAAGGTCGATATCGGTGCCGAGTACATGTACGGCGTGCGTGAGATCGAAGATGGGCGCAAGGGCGACATCAACCGTCTGCAGTTCACCACGAAGTACAGCTTCTGACTGAGTGCCGACCAACGGTCGGCACCTGCCTAGATCGAGTGCCGACCAACGGTCGGCACCCACCAACAACGATTGCTTCGGAGGGGAAGCGTCCCATGTCAACAACACCTGCACCGGCGAAATCCGAACTCACCCAGGGACACAAGAAGGTCATCTTCGCGTCCAGCCTGGGTACCGTTTTCGAGTGGTATGACTTCTTCCTGTACGGCTCGCTTGCCGCGATCATCGCCAAGCAGTTCTTCAGTGGCGTCAACGAAACCACGGGCATGATCTTCGCCCTGCTGGCCTTCGCCGCCGGCTTCTTCGTGCGTCCGTTCGGTGCGGCCTTCTTCGGCAGCCTCGGCGACCGCATCGGCCGCAAGTACACCTTCCTGGTCACCATCCTCATCATGGGCATCTCGACCTTCCTGGTCGGCGTGCTGCCCAACTACGCCTCGATCGGTTTCGCCGCACCGGTGATCCTGATCGTGCTGCGCCTGGCCCAGGGCCTGGCGATGGGTGGTGAGTACGGTGGCGCTGCGACCTACGTGGCAGAACATGCCCCGGCAGACAAGCGTGGCCTGTACACCAGCTTCATCCAGTGCACCGCCACGCTCGGCCTGTTCATGTCGCTGCTGATCATCCTGGCCTGCCGCTACTTCCTGGGCAACGAAGCCTTCGAAGCCTGGGGCTGGCGCATTCCGTTCCTGGTCTCGATCGTGCTGCTGGGTATTTCGGTGTGGATCCGCCTGCAGCTGAGCGAATCCCCGCTGTTCCAGCAGATGAAGGCCGAAGGCAAGGGTTCCAAGACCCCGTTCCGTGACAGCCTGAAGGGCGGCAACCTGAAGCTGATGCTGCTGGTCCTGCTGGGTGCCGCAGCCGGCCAGGCCGTGGTCTGGTACGGCGGCCAGTTCTACGCGCTGTTCTTCCTGAGCAGCATGCTGAAGGTCGACGCCACCACCTCCTACCTGCTGATCGCCGCCGCGCTGGCGCTGGGCGTGCCGTTCTTCATCTTCTTCGGCTGGCTGTCCGACCGTATCGGCCGCAAGAAGATCATCCTGGCCGGCTGCCTGCTGGCTGCCGTCACCTACATCCCGATCTTCAAGGGCCTGAC
>DOKO01000419.1:5751-14105 GCA_003510825.1 Stenotrophomonas sp. | reverse complement strand
CCCGATCTTCAAGGGCCTGACGCACTTCGCCAACCCGGCCATCGAAGAGGCCCGCAGCAACTCGCCGGCGCTGGTTGTGGCTGATCCGAGCACCTGCTCGTTCCAGTTCGATCCGGTCGGCCTGCGCAAGTTCACCAGCTCCTGCGACGTGGCGACCGCCGCGCTGACCAAGGCGGGCGTGCCATATGACGTGCAGCCGGCCGCTGCCGGTTCGCTGGCCATGGTGAACGTGGGCAGTGCCAGCGTCACCTCGTACGAGGCCGCCGGCCTGACCAAGGAAGAAGGCAAGGCCAAGGCCGATGCCTTCGGTGCCGAACTGAAGGGTGCACTGACCACGGCGGGCTACCCGGCCAAGGCCGATGGCTCGCGCATCAACATCGCCGGCACGATCTTCATGCTGTGGCTGCTGGTGCTGTACGTGACCATGGTCTACGGCCCGATCGCCGCCTACCTGGTCGAACTGTTCCCGACCCGCATCCGCTACACCTCGATGTCGCTGCCGTACCACATCGGCAACGGCTGGTTCGGTGGCTTCCTGCCGGCGATCTCCTTCGCGCTGGTGGCTGGTACCGGCAACCTCTACTACGGCCTGTGGTACCCCATCATCATCGCGCTGATGTCGGTGGTGATCGGCGGCCTGTTCCTGCGTGAAACGAAGAACGTGGACATCACCAAGTAAGCATGATGTTCATCGGATGAAGGAGAGGCCGTGGTGAAGACCACGGCCTTTCTGTTTGGGGGACGGCGACCGGGGTCGGATCCCCTTCGCGGGCGAAGGGGCTCTGACCCCAATCGCAGCACCTGCTACTCCGAGCATCCACCGCTCAGTTCAAGCTTTCGCCTCGAAAATTCCTTGATGCAGAACAGGCGTTGTTCACTCTCATCGCCTGCCTTCCCGATCTGCCCGCGCAACTGGTCGGCGCCTGGGCAACGCGCAGCGCGAGTGACAACGAGGTTGCACACAGGAACAAACGGGAAATGCACGTCAGGGCGTGGCATGTCCAACCTCTCGTCCCAGGCCTCGAACGGGAAGAGCACATGTAACAAGCCATCTGCTGCCTCATCCTCGTCTGGTCGCGTGAGGGAAATATCCGGTGCATCCCTGAGCAACGCCGCGTAGGCATCCAGGAAGCGACGGCCCCGACGATCGTGCTCTGCTGGCGTCTCTGCCTGCCGTAGGGCCGCGTAATAGGGAAAAAGCCGCTCTGCATCGGGTGCGTTGCAGGTGATGCTGAGTGGCTGCGACTGCGTATCGCCGGGGTCTGCTGGCTTGCATGAGGTGCGATTCAGCCGCTGCTCCAACGCGGCCAGCACCCGGTCGATGGCGGCGCCAGAGGTGGATTCACCGTCAAGCTCGCCCACAAGCGACGCCAGGCTGTAGCCCACCATCGGGACATAATCGCGCTCTGCATCCAGCGCTGAATCGGCACGGGGCGGCAGGGGGGCAGTCGACGCTGCAGGCAGAGACATCAGGGTGGCCATCGCCAGCGCCACCATCATCGACTACACACCAGATCGCCAATGGAATCAGGCTGCAGGGCGATGGAGCACCACCTGTTCGCGGCTTTGAAGATCTGAACCGTGACGCAAGCCGAGTCCTCCCCGAGCACGATGTAGCGCACCCACTGGCCCGTCACTCTTTGGACACCGACCATTCCCACCTTCTCGTAGTCAATGGCCTGGGCTGAGGCTCCGGCGGAAAAGGCCACCAGCATCAAGCCACCTAGAACTGCGGATATCCCGCGCATCACATCCTGCTTTCGGCACGTCAGCCGCATACATTGGTAGACGCGAAGCAGCTCGAATATGAAGAAAGTACGAAATCACAAGTGTTCTTACGCGCCCAGGATGGAGCTATGTGTCTGGCCATCCCTCCGCAGGGATGGCGAGAAGTAGAGTCGACTGTCAGTCGACTCTACCCAGGCGACCCGACCCAGTTGATTCCACACCCCTGTCATGCGGCGATGACCGCCGTAGCTCGTATAGTCGGCCCATGACCACCACCGCCCCCGCCGACCTCCCCGCCATCCTGCACACCCTGCGCAGCGCGTGGCAGGCCCAGCGCCCTTCGCTTGACCAGCGCGACGCCGACCTGCGCCGCCTGCGCGAGGCTCTGCAGACGCGCATGGATGACATGGCCCAGGCCATCGCCGAGGACTTCGGCCACCGCGCCCACGTTGAATCGAAACTGGCCGATGGCATGAGCGTGCTGTCGGCCATCGACCACCTACGTCGCCATCTGCGGCGCTGGTCGAAGCCGCAGAGGGCATCGGCCGGCTGGAAGCTGTGGCCGGCGCGCGCACAGCTGCGGCCGACGCCGCTCGGCGTGGTCGGGGTGATCTCACCCTGGAACTACCCGGTCACGCTGGCACTGGTGCCGCTGGCCACGGCCATCGCTGCCGGCAACCACGTGCTGCTGAAGCCCTCCGAACACACCCCGCGCACCAGCGCGTTCCTGGCCGATCTGCTGGCCGGGGTGTTCCCGCCCGATCGCGTGGCGGTGGTGCAGGGCGGGGCGGACGTGGCTGCGGCGGTGTCCTCGCTGCCGCTGGACCATCTGCTGTTTACCGGCTCGACCGCCGTGGGCCGGAAGGTGATGGCCGCCGCGGCCGAGCATCTGGTGCCGCTGACGCTGGAGCTGGGTGGCAAATCCCCGGCGATCGTCTGCCGAGATTTCCCGCTGGAGAAAGCCGCCGCGCGGCTGGCCACCGGCAAGTGGTTCAACGCGGGCCAGACCTGCATCGCTCCGGACTACGTGCTGATCGACACCGCGCGCCAGCGCGAGTTCGTGCAGGCGCTGCAGCAGCAGGTGCGCGAGCGCTACGGCGACTTCAGCGATGCCGGCGATTACACCCGCATCATCAACGAAGGCCAGTACCAGCGCCTGCAGGGCTATCTGGCGCAGGCGCGCGAACGCGGCGTGCCGGTCATTCCGCTGGCGCAGGTGGACGCGGCGCGCGCCGACCGCGAGCGTCTGCTGGTGCCGACCGTGGTACTGGACCCGCCGGACGACCTGGACCTGATGCGCGAGGAGATCTTCGGGCCGATCCTGCCGTTGCGGGCCTACCCAAACCTGGAAGCCGCGCTGGCCGATGTGCTGTCACGCGACCGGCCGCTGGCGCTGTATCCCTTCAGCCATGACACGGCGACGGTGGAGCGCATCCTTGGCCAGGTGGTGGCGGGCGGGGTGACGGTGAACGACACGCTGCTGCACTTCGCCGCCGACGGCCTGCCGTTCGGTGGGGTGGGGGCCAGTGGCATGGGCGCCTATCACGGCCGGGCCGGCTTCGATGCCATGAGCAAGCGGCTGCCGGTGCTGTGGCAGTCGCGTTGGGCGGCCAGTGACCGGCTGCGGCCGCCGTATTCGAAGATTGCGGGGTTGTTGAAGCTGCTGCTGCGGTAGTGCCGGCCGCTGGCCGGCAACCCATGCCCCCTCGGCGAGATCCTGCAGTTGCCGGCCAGCGGCCGGCACTACCGGTAGATGCCAACCTTGGTTGGCACCCCCAGTTGCGGTCAGCCCAGGAGCGCAGCCTCGACCGGTGCCGCCGCCTTCTTGCCCATCGCACCTTCGATCAAAGCCAACAGAGCCAGTTGGCGCTGGTTCCACAGCTCTTCAAAATCATCTGCGCGCAGGGCTTCCGCAGGAATTCGATGACTCGCCAGCAGAGCATCCATGCCAGCATCATCCAGCTGTACCTGCTTGTGTGCCTGCAGCGAAGACAGATAGAGGGACGGTGCTGAGCCACCAATCATGCGATTCGCCCTGTAGGAGATAGGCGTCTTGTTGATGATCGAATCGTAACGACGGCGCGGAATGTCCTGTTTCTCGCACCAGTCACGCGGGAAGATGTGGTGAATGTCCAATGCGATCTCGTCGGCCTCAAGGTCGCGGATTCGCCCCTTCCAGTACAGATCCTGCGCACCCTCGCGCAGCACCAGCACGTTGATGCCTTTATAGGCGGCACTCAATCGTGATGCGAGGGAAGCAAGCCGGTCGATCTGGAAAGCGGCATCAGAGATGGTTCGTGGCTGCTGTCCGTCCTGCTCAATCCAGCCCAGCAACTCTTCCACATCATTGGCCATGCGCGTTTCCACCGCGCCGCCATACAGTTCACCAAGCACGCCGCACCAGTACCACTGCGCCAGCTTCTGATGGGTCTGCGGCTCGCGCCAACGCTCATCGGCACCGATCAGCGCCAGTACCGCAGCAAGCGGTGCCAGCTGGGTGCGGTAGGGCAGGTCACGTGGGGAGGTAAAGCACTCATGTCGCAGGAACTTGGCGGCACGTATGAATCCCTGCTCCACCACATCTGCCCAGCGCTTGTAGGCTTCCAGTGGCAACTCCAGCACCGAGGCGCGCTTGGCGCTCACTGGTGTCACCTGCTTCCCGCTCTTGCCCCCAGCGAGATCGGAGCGGCGCTTCTCCAGCGTATGCAGCATGGTCACGGCCTGCAGGAAGTCTGTGTTCTCCACGCTTTTCAGGAGCGGCTCCCTGGCCAGCCGCTTCTGCCGAGAAACAACTCCGCGTTGCTGGCTGCCATACCAATCGTCGCGCAGGTTGTAGCCATCGGCGGCATAGGTAGCGGTGACCAGCTCAAATACCGACAGCGGAACGCCGCCGGTGTTGACCTTTTCGAAGACCAGGCAAACAGCTTCCTTGCTGGTTTCCTTCTTCAGCACGATGAGTGGAATCTGATACTCGTTGTAGGCATCGAGAACCTGCTTCTTGAATTCGAAGAACTGCGGGACCGCAGCTGCGTTGTATTGATAGAGATCCTGCAGCCAGCCCATGCCTTCCAGAATTTCAGAGCACGGGAAGTATTCCTGCTGGCACTCCAGTTCGCGTGTGGAAAGATCCCGGTCCAGCCTGCGGCCGAAGTCACTGCGTTGTTGACGCGTGCCGTCGGTGGCAATGATCGCCTCGTCCAGGCGATCTGGCCCAGCCAACGCGGTGGGGATATGGATGTAGTAGTGGCGATCAACGGGCTTGCCTTTGTCCGTCGTGGTCTTCACCGGGCCAGAAAGCTTGAGTACCTGCGTGAGCGTTGTCAGGCGCTGCTGTCCGTCCAGGATCAGCTTCTCCGGAGGCAGCAGGCCTTCGTGCGGGACGTTCTCAACAGGGCGCACCTGGAAGCGCACCGCGCCACCCGTCTCCAGCAGCATTACCGCGCCCACCGGGAATGAACGGCCAAGGCTGACCAGCAGACTGCGCACGTGTTCATCATCCCAGACCCAACCACGCTGGAAGTCGGGTAGCTGGATCTTGCCGTCAACGATGTCCTTGAGGAGATCTTTCAGTGGCAGCTTGGTACTGTCGAAGGTAGTCATGCGGGCGAATCCTTTCGGGGCCTGAATCAGTTTTTTGCGGCCTTGCGACCACGCTTGGGTTTGGGTGCAGCAGCGCGCTGGGCGCGGATGCGCTCGAGCAACACGCTGGCCGGCTCGTCGTTGGGGTCTTGGGGTGTCAGTTCGCCGCGGAAGGCTTTCGCGAGGAGGCTTTGGGTCAGGGCGTCGATGCGTTGCTTGGCCGTGGCTACCTTGGCTTCCAGATGATCGACCATCGCGAAGAGTTGCTCAACTCGAGCGATGATTTCAATCTGCTCACTTACTGGTGGAAGTCTGAGTGGATAGTTTTTCAATGCTGATCCAGTCAGATGCTTGATCGTTGAGCCAGTGAAGAGCTGGGACAGCGAATTATTGTCTGCATCATTTTTTAAACTGAATGCTAGGAATTGGGGGAGGACCCGATCCGAGGTGCGCGCACGATGAAGCGCCTTCTGATACACGATTCCGCTGTCGTCCTGGCTCCATACTGCGCATCTTCCAGGCTCGCCACCTTCGCAGATGAGGACATCCCCTTTCTTAACTTCAAGATCACGAAGCTCTTCTTGAGAGACGCGAATTTCCTGAAGATCTTCTAGGTCAAAGCTATTCCACCTGACATTGATGTTGCCAAGGTATCGAGTGGAGATGCCTGTATTTTTCGCCTTGTCGAGCATCTTTCCGAGCCTGCTTTGCACCACTTGACAGTAAATTTCCACATCCCAGGAATCTGGAAGATCTTGCCAACCCCATGCAAGCGAGAGTTTTGCTATGTCATTCCTGCTGCTAGCAGGTAGCGGGTTCTCTCGGCGCCATGTGCGCGTTAATTGACCGGACAGGGATGATGCAAGGACCGACTGGCGGAATTTACTAAGCAACATCGAGACGGAAGTGATGCGGGCTTTAATTGCATCCGTCTGGCTCAGCTGCAAATCCAGCGCTAGCGCGATGCGCTCCTGCTCTGCGAGGGGTGGGAGCGGGATCTCTAGTTTCTCAAGCTCATTGACAGATATGTTTGCAATATTAACCGTTTGACTTGCGCTTGCACGTAGTTTCGCTTGTGTATCAGCGGATCTCAGGAAATGGTAGACGTACTTGAAGTTAATCTCATTGCAGCGAATTGCTGCGAGGAATGCCCCAAAACAGGCTGCGCTGTCAGAGTCGTTTATGCAGACCTTGCCAACGAGGTTTGAGCTATTTGCCATCGACATCAAGATGTCGTTTCGCAGTGTAATCTGCTCTTCCTTTCGCACGAAGTGCTTGGGAATGAAATAGATGTTGTCCCAGGTTAGCTTGTCCTGAATGTGTGAGGTTCGAAGGCATGCGATGACATCATCTGACCGCTCATATATTTTTGAGGATGCGGGGAACGTGACTCCGCGGATAATGCTAACGATGTCGCCGAATCTTCCGGCTTCCCAACCGACCGGGAGTTCACTCACCACCCACCTCGCTAGATGCAATTTCAAAACCCATCACCTCAGCCAGCAACCGCTTCTGCTCCAACGCCTCATCCCCGGCACCCAGCGCCTGCATCAACGCATCCAGCTCCCTCAGCGCTTCTGACAGCTCCGCCATCGCCTCAGCCGCCAGCACTTCCGGCGCAGGCAGATTGCTTGCATCCACGCTGTCAGCATCTCTAAGCCAGCTGATGTCCAACGAATCACCGCGTTCCTTGATCTGATCGCGCGTGAAGCAACGGAACCGACCTTCCTCGCCCTCATCCACTCGCGGGCTGCGCCCGTTTGCGTCTACTCCGTAAGCATCTTCAAACGGCTTCAAGTGCACGGGACCAAACGGCGTCCGCTTGCCGAAGCTGGGCATGTTGCTGCGCAGGTCGTACACCCACGTAGCCGTCGTGCACCCTGTCTCCTGACGCGGATTGTCTGCCGTGCCCTTCTGGAAGAACAGCACATTGGTCTTCACGCCCTGCGCGTAGAAAATGCCGGTAGGAAGGCGCAGCAGCGTATGCAGGTTGCACTTCTCCATCAGGTCGCGGCGGATCTCGGTGCCGACGCCGGACTCGAAAAGCACGTTGTCCGGCAGCACGACCGCCGCACGACCGCCCGGCTTGAGCCCTCGGTAAATGTGCTGCAGGAAGGCCAGCTGCTTGTTGCTGGTCCGATAGGTCAGATCGTCACGCGTGGGGCCGCCACCGCCCTTGGCGGTACCGAACGGCGGATTGGAAAGGATGACGTCCACCTTGGCAAGGCCTGCGCCTGCATTGCCCAGGCTGTTGCCCAGCTGCACTACGCCTTCGCCCTCGCCATCCATGCCATGCAGCAGGCAGTTCATCAGCGCCAGGCGACGGGTGCCCGGGACGAGCTCCATGCCGACAAAGGCCTTGCGGCGCTGGAAGCGGCGCTCCTTGTCCGTCAGCGTGTACAGGTCATCGGTCTGTGACTTGATGTATCCGTCTGCGGCAATCAGGAAGCCGGCGGTACCTGCCGCAGGGTCTTGAATGGTCTCACCTGGCTGTGGCCTCAGGCAGCGGATGATCGAGTCGATCAACGCGCGCGGCGTGAAGTATTGTCCCGCACCAGACTTGGTTTCGTTCGCGTTCTTCTGCAGGAGACCTTCGTACAGGTCGCCCAGGCCATCCTCGCGCGCGCTGAACCAATCCAGGCCATTCAGGGCCTTGATCAGCGTCTCCAGATGCCGCGGCTCCTTCAGGCTGGTCTGCGCGTCGGCATAGATGGCCGCGATCATCAGATCATCGCTCTGGCTGAGATCGAGCAGCATGCGCTTGTAGCCGGTCAGCAGCTTGGTACCTGAAAGGGCTGTCAGGTCAGGCCACCGGCAGCCTGCGGGAAGCTTGTGTTCGAACGCTTCGTTGTTCTGCACCTGCTCGTATTCCATTTTCAGGAACAGCAGCAGCACCAGCTCGGTGACGTAGTCACTGTAGTTGATGCCATCGTCGCGCAGGACGTCGCAGAGGTTCCAGAGTTTCTGGACGATATCGTTATGGTTCATGGGTGCTGTCTTCCAAAGGTGCAGTAAGGGCGGGCAGGGACGCGTCCGTTGCCGGCCAG
>DOKO01000419.1:0-5599 GCA_003510825.1 Stenotrophomonas sp. | reverse complement strand
CGGCCAGGTGGCGGGTGGCGGTCGCCTTGGAGACCTTGGCCACGGCCTGGTACTGGCTGGCACTGATGCCCTGTGCGAATCCTCGTTCTCCGCCGTCCAGCAGGCGATTCAGTACCTTGGTCTGTTCGCCGGACAGCGGGTGCTCGCGATGCACCTGCCAGTAGCGTGCCTTGGCCAGAACCTTGTCGATGCGCTGCACCGCCTGGGTCAGGCTGGCGTGGAGAGTCTCCAGGAACCAGCGCAGCCAGAGGGTGATGTCCAATCCACCTTTCTGGGTCGTCTCCAGGCTGAGGTAGTAGCCGTTGCGGTCGGCCAGAATGGCGGCCGAGAGCGCATGAAAACGGATTGCCTGCGGTTGTGACTGGGCCAGCGCGAGATCGGTCAGGGCCCGGGTCAGCCTGCCGTTTCCGTCGTCGAACGGGTGCAGGGTAACGAACCAGAGGTGGGCAATACCGGCGCGCAGCAGCGGGTCGAGTGTTGCGTCCTGCCGGGAGCTGTTGAACCAGTCGAGGAAGGCGTCCAGCTGCGCTTCAAGGCCCTGTCGCGGCGGGGCTTCGAAATGTACGCGTGGTCGGTCGATCCTGCCGGAGACGACCTGCATGGGGGCCTCGCCGCGCAACCGCCCGGCCCCGATGCGGGTGGGGAGCAGGGCGTCGTCCTGGTCAGGGAACAGCCAGTGATGCCAGCGCATCAGGCGCGGAAGATCCAGGGGCTGTTGTGCCTGGCCCGTTGCATCAAGCATCAGCTCGGCCAGTCCCTCGCTTCGGGCAGTGGCGCGACGCGGCGTGACATCGATCATGCCAAGATGACGTGCCAGAGACGAACGGACCGAGCCGACATCCAGATGCTCGCCCTCGATCTCGGACGAGGTGACAATATTGGAGAGCAGCGCGTCCAGGGCCTGCTCGCACTGCGTGTCACCGGCAACGGACCCTGCCATGCCCAACAGTTGGCCATAGGCTTGCTGGCATTCACGCAGGTCTGCAACGAGCTCGTCAGCCAGCCATTGAAAACGTGGCCAGCCGGGCTGCTGCCAGATCCAGTGCAGGGGGTTCATGGGCGGACGTCCGGTGTGGTGAGCCGATCAAGTAAGCCTATTCGGCTCATTGGGTGAGCCGATTATGCATCCTAATCGGCTCATCCGCCACGGTCAGCCTGCCCGCTCCCAGACCGTCTCGCCCAGGGTGCCCAGCACCTGATCCAGCCTGCCATCCAGCAGGCGATCAAGCTTGGGTGCACCACCGTCGCCGATAAAGACGCGCTGGACGTCCTCACGGCCCATGACGACCTCATGCACCAGCTGCTGGGCCAGGCGGGCCAGCCACTTGCGCTGCACCGGGGTCCAGGCCTGCTGGGCGTAGATGCCCTGCATCGCCCGCTCCACGCGCTGGTCGAAGGGAGTGAGCGCCTCCCCCAGCGCTGCGCGCCGGATATGGCCGATGATGCTGGCCGCGACCTCCTGTTGGGTGCTGTCACGCCAGGCACCTCGCAGGTGGGCCTCACTGTAGCCATTCTGGTCCAGCAGCAGGCGGACCTCTTTCAATTGAGCCCGGGTCAGGTCGCGCGGCCGGTTGACGATGACACTGAGGGCCGCAGACTGGTTGATCTGGTCTCGAATGAAGGCATTGAAGCTGTCCAGGTAGTCCTGCGGCGCCTCATTTACGCCATAGTTTTGCTCGCGTGACAGCAACTCATCCCGGTGCTCGGAAATGATCGGATAGTGCTCGGTTCCCAATAGACGGCCTACGTCCTGCAGCTGTTGCGGCAGGTTGGAATGGTGCTGCAGGAACACCGCGGCCTCACGCGCGCCCAGTCCATGCAGGTGCCTGTGCAGCTGTGCAGGGGGAACCCCCCACTCTGCTTCCAGGGCGTCCAGCTTCTCGCGTATGTCTTGCCTGTGCTCAGCCCTGTGCTCCGCTTGGCGCAACACGCGCATGATGCGTTGACTCAGTTGGGCAAGCGCATCATCCGCGTGGCTTCCACCCTCGTTGCCGGGGGCATTGAAGCTCGCTTCGAGGCTGAGTTCACCGATCAACTGCTCGATGCTGACATTGGGGTCTTTCACCAGCGGCTTCATGGTGTCCACCTCTTCGAGCGCCGCGTAGAGATCCACCGGATCGAAGATACGGAAAACGGTCTTGCCGATCGCATCGCAACGACGGGTAGCGCGCCCCTTCATCTGTTCATAGAGGATGCGAGAACGCACCCGGCGCATGAAGACGAGGTTGCTGATCGTGGGTACGTCGATACCGGTAGTGAGAAGATCAACAGTGATGGCGATGTTCGGGTAACGCTCGTTCTTGAAGCAGCGGATGAGCTGGCTGACCTTGTCGCTCTTGCCGGTGATGACCGCCACGCTGGCCTGGTTGTACTCATCGCCGTGAACGGATTTCAGGGCCTCGTCCAACCGATTCTTCACGTGCTCCGCATGAGCCTGGTTGACGCAGAAGACAAGCGTCTTCTCTTCGCCATCAGGATCCAGTTCCTTGGCAAGCTGTTCGCAGATGACGCGGTCGAACTCAGGTGTAATCACACGACGATTGAACGACTCGATATTGAAATCAAGCTCATCTTCCAGCTCCGCGGTGTCCACTTCTCCGGTGTGGATGTTGACCACACTGACCTGGTCACCACTGTCGAAGTGGATGCCGTTACGACTGAGCTGGGTCTCGAAACGAATCGGGGGCTCATGATCGATCAGCCAGTCGTCGGCCACGGCCTCCCGATAGCTGTAGGTATAGATGGGTTTTCCAAAAATCTCGGTCGTGTGCTTGGCTGGCGTCGCGGTCAAACCGATACGGCAGGCATCGAAGTAGTCCAGCACACGCCGATACTGGGACAGGTACTGAGCGTGGTCACGGACGGACAGCTCACCCTCGGTCATGTCCTGGTCCAGGGTGTAACCGCGGTGGGCTTCGTCAACCACGATGCAATCGAAGGTGCCGATGGCTGGCGGCGTGTCTGACTGGAAAATCCGTTTGACCATGGCCTGCACCGTGGCAACCTGGACCCTCGTTTCGTCGGCGGTGCGCGTATCCTCCAGGCCGTCGAGGTTGTAGATCTGGGCAAGCGTCTGGTTCTGCTCCAGCGACATCTCGGACATCGCCTCGCTGGCCTGCGTGCCAAGGGCGGACCGGTCCACCAGGAAGAGGATGCGGTGGAATCTTTCGCTCTTCAGCAGGCGGTAGATCAATCCGATCATGGTACGTGTCTTGCCGGTGCCCGTCGCCATCGCCAGCAGGCAGTTGCGCTCACCAGTGGCCAGGGTCTCTTCCACGGCACGAATGGCGTGCTGCTGGTAGTCGCGCAGTCGCAGGTAGCTCATCCCCTCCTGCTCCAGCTCGGCCTCGGCCTTGATACGGTCGCGTTTCAGCTGGTCGAGGATGTAGCTGGGGGTATGGAACCCTTGCAGCGGGCGTCGCAGATTCGATGGCAGACGGAGATCCCGGAACCAGATGCCGGATTGCTCCGCAAGCTGCTTGATGTAGGGCCTCCCATTGCAGGCGAAGGCCAGCGGCACCTGGAACGTCCCGCCCTGGCCATCCTCCCAGCCACCGAGCCTGCCAAAGCCGGCCCATGCCATCTGCACGCCACCCATTGTGCCCAGATCCCGCGCATAGCGCTCCGCCTGGGGAATCCGATCAGCGATGTTGATCCGCTTGCGCTTGGCTTCCACGATCGCAACCGGCGTCAAGCCGATGAAGAGAACGTAGTCCGCGTTGGCATGGGGCACGGTAGTCGGCCATTCCGCGATTGCCAGGTTGCGCCCTTTCTCCGGGCGGACGCCCTTTGCGTAAGTGAGCTCCAGCGAATCGACTTCCCATTCGGCATCGCGAAGCTGCTGGTCAATCAGGATGCGGGTGAGATCCTCGCTCAGCTCGAAGCTGGCGCTGGATCGCTGCGTGCTCTGAGCAACCTGTTGCGTTGCCTTTTCGGGTGTTCCAACGGAAGCCTGAAGGTCGGTTACGCGCTGTTGGAACTCGGCCCGCAGCTGTTGCAGCTCCTGCTCGCGCTGCGCGACAGTCACCGCCAGCTCTCGCGCCTCGGTATCCATGGCCTCGGCCAGTTCGCCGTTGAGCCTTGCCTCGCGCTCCTTCAGTTCAACCAACGCGACGCTCTGGTCATGTTGCTGGCGCGCGGCATCCAGCTCGGCCTGCAGCCGCCCAACTTCCGCTTGTACCTCTCGCAAGGGTGCGGCCGGGTCCTTGGGTGGGGTAAACGGACCTGGCTTGAAGTCCTTTGCATTCCGGCCGAACGCGCGGTGATACCAGATGGCCAGCTCACGTGCGACCTTCAGCCCGTCCATCGCCTCACGGTGCTGGGTCGCGAACTCGTGCGTGGCCCTGTTGCCTTCTACCCGGAGTACGCGGAACAGGTTCTGCACCTTGGGATCCAGCTGCAGCTCGCGGCCCAGCTGGAACAGCAGGTCGGCTTGGCTGATCTGGACATCACGACGAATCGCCGCGCGTCCCGCAAGGTCCTGTGCGATGGCCTCACCCAGCTGCCTCAATTTGATCAGCGTGGTGTTCGGGTCGCTGGCGAACACCTGTTCGGCCATTGATGCCAGTTTGAAGAAGACAGGATCGTGCTCCTGCAGGAATCGGAAGTTGCTTTCAGCAGTCACACATGTGTCCATACAGAGGCGCTCGCGGCAGGTGGCTTCTTGCGACAACGATCATAGCTCAGGCGCCAATTTCGTCCATGTTCGGCGAAAATCAGGTGGCGTCGTAATTTTGGCGCGTTGGTTGACGTTCGAGGGCGTGATGGACAGGGTTGGCGTCCCGCCAAGGCCACCCGGGTAGAATGGCCCCATGAAAATCGCCTCGTGGAACGTCAATTCGCTCAATGTCCGCCTGCCGCACCTGGAGCAGTGGCTCAAGGATTTCGGCCCGGACATCGTCGGTATCCAGGAAACCAAGCTGGAGGACCACAAGTTCCCCGATTCGGCGCTGATCGCCGCGGGCTACCGCAGCGTGTTCGCCGGCCAGAAGACCTACAACGGCGTGGCCCTGCTGTCGCGTGAGCCGGCGCAGGACGTGCAGATCGGCATCCCCGGCTTCGAGGACGAGCAGAAGCGCGTCATCGCCGGTACCTTCGGCGATCTGCGGGTGATCAACCTGTACGTGGTCAACGGCCAGGACGTCGGCACCGACAAGTACGAGTACAAGCTGCGCTGGCTGGAAGCGGTGCACGCCTGGATCGCGCAGGAACTGCAGCGCCACCCGAAGCTGATCGTGATGGGCGACTTCAACATCGCCCCGGACGTGCGCGACGTGCCCGACCCCGAGGTCTGGAACGAGAACCACATCCTGACCTCCACCGCCGAGCGCGGTGCGCTGCAGAAGCTGCTGCAGCTGGGCCTGCATGATGCGTTCCGCCTGCACAACGACGAGGCCGGCGTGTTCAGCTGGTGGGATTACCGCGCCGCCGGCTTCCGCCGAAACCTGGGCCTGCGCATCGACCTGACCCTGGTCTCCGATGCGCTGAAGGCCAGTGCGGTGGCCTCGGGCATCGACCGCGAGCCGCGCACCTGGGAACGCCCCAGCGACCATGCGCCGGCGTGGGTGGAGATCGGTTGAAGCGGTAGCGCCGGGCCATG
>DOKO01000171.1 GCA_003510825.1 Stenotrophomonas sp. | reverse complement strand
ACCACGCTGCCCGCGGGAACGCGGAAGCGGACGGCAGGGTCCGGTCGCGGCTGTCGCGCCACGCAGCGATGGTGGATGCCGCCGCTTGCGGCCACTTCGCTGCGGCTGCAGTGGCAGACGAAGGCCCGGTCGCTGGCCAACAGCACGTCCAGCGCTGCCTGGTAGGCGTCGCCGCGCGCGCTCTGCCAGAGCACCTCGCCGTCATGGTCCAGGCCGAATGCGGCCAGGGCCTGCAATTGTGACTGCGCCGCGCCGGCGACCGTGCGCGGTGGGTCGACATCCTCGATGCGCAGCCGCCACAGGCCGCCGTGATGGCGCGCAAGCAGCCAGCTGCCGAAGGCGGCGAGCAGGGAACCGGCGTGCAGCAGGCCGGTGGGCGAGGGCGCGAAGCGGCCGCAGGGAATGGGCGAAGTCATGCTGGCTGAATCGTCGGTCAGGTTGGCGCTTGAATTCAAGCTGACTGCACCGCAAATTGGCAGATATCGACCCCTTCCGAGCCGGAATTTCCCATGTTTACCCGCGTAGCCCTTTTCCTGGCCACCAACCTTGCGGTGCTGATCCTCGCCGGCATCGTGATGTCCATCTTGGGCGTGGACTCCCGTTCGATGAGCGGCCTGCTGGTCATGGCCGGCATCTTCGGCTTTGGTGGTTCCTTCATCTCGCTGCTGCTGTCCAAGTGGATGGCCAAGCGTTCCACCGGTGCGGTGGTCATCACCGAACCGCGCAACCCGACCGAGCGCTGGCTGCTGGCCACCGTCGAGCGCCAGGCCAAGGCGGCCGGCATCGGCATGCCGGAAGTGGCCGTGTATGACGGCCCGGAGATCAATGCCTTCGCCACCGGTGCCAACCGCAACAACGCGCTGGTGGCGGTGTCCACCGGCCTGCTGCACAACATGAGCGAGGACGAGGCCGAAGCAGTGCTGGGCCACGAGATCGCCCACGTCGCCAACGGGGACATGATCACCATGGCGCTGCTGCAGGGCGTGCTGAACACCTTCGTGATCGTGCTGGCCCGCGTGGTCGGCGGCATCATCGACAGCGCGCTGTCGGGCAACCGCGAAGGCGGCGGCCGCGGCTTCGCCTATTTCATCATCGTGTTCGTGCTGGAGATGGTGTTCGGCCTGTTCGCGACGATGATCTCGATGTGGTTCTCGCGTCACCGCGAGTTCCGTGCCGACGCCGGTGGCGCCTCGCTGGCCGGTCGCCAGAAGATGATCGCCGCGCTGGAGCGCCTGCAGCTCAACCACGGCCAGAGCACGCTGCCGACCCAGATCGCGGCCTTCGGCATTGCCGGTTCGACCGCGAAGAAGCTGTTCATGAGCCACCCGCCGCTGGAAGAGCGCATCGCCGCGCTGCGGGCTTCGACCGCGGCGTAAGCGTCGGGTTTCAACCCGGAAACAGCAACGCCCGGCCTTGTGCCGGGCGTTTTCGTTTGCGGCGCCGCGCGCGGCACAAACAGAAACGGCACCCTCGCAGGTGCCGTTTCAGTGAGCCGTATTGCGCGGACGCTTAGAACTTGGCGTCGAACTCGGCGGCGTAGCCGGTGTTCACCAGCACCTTCTGCAGCGACTCGGCCACCTTCAGGTTGCCGGCCACGACCTGCTGGGTGTCCGGGCCACGGTTGTCCATGCGGGCCAGGGTGGCGCCCTTGAAGTCGCAGACCTTGCCGCCGGCTTCGCGGACCAGCAGCACGCCGGCCGCGATGTCCCAGGCCTTCACGCCGGCTTCGAAGTAGGCGTCGGCGCGGCCGCAGGCCACGTAGGCCAGGTCCAGCGCGGCCGAACCGCTGCGGCGGATGTCCTCGGCCTGCACCAGCAGGGCGTCGACCGCCTTCAGCTGGGCGCTGGCACGGGCACGCTCGCGCGGGGCGAAACCGGTGTGGATCATGGTGCCGCCCAGGTCCTTGCGGTCGGCCACGCGGATGCGGCGGTCGTTCAGCACGGCACCGGCGCCACGGCTGGCGGTGAACAGTTCATTGCGCAGCGGATCGAAGATGACCGCATCGGTCGGCTCGCCGTTTTCCACCAGGGCGATCGACACGCAGTAGTGCGGCACGCCGCGCAGGTAGTTGCTGGTGCCGTCCAGCGGGTCGATGACCCACATGTTGCGGTGGCCACCCTGCACGCCGCCTTCTTCGCCGAACACGCCGTACTCGGGGTAGGCGCGCTTGAGTTCCTTGACGATCACCTTTTCGGCGTCGGCATCGACTTCGCTGGCGTAATCCATCCGGCCCTTCTGCACTACATTGAGCGCCTCGAGCTTGTTGATGTTGCGCAACAGGACGTTGCCGGCGAGGCGGGCGGCCTTGACCATGACGGTGACGGCGGGTTTCTGCATGGCGTGGGCTCCCGGAAAGGCAGAAGAGGTAGGGCTGGCGGGGCAAAAGAGCGGGTCCGGCGCAGTGGCCGGCCGCACAGTTTACCATTGGTCTTCGTCCAGCTCGACAATTTCCCTGTTCATGTCCCAGTTTCCTGCCGCCACCCGCCTCCGATTCGTCCTGGTCGGTACCCAGCACCCCGGCAACATGGGGGCCGCCGCCCGCGCCCTGAAGACCATGGGCCTGGCCCGCATGGTCCTGGTCGCCCCCGAAAAGCCGCTGGACGAGGAGGCCTTCCGCCGCTCGGCCGGCGCCGAGGACGTGCTCGGTGACGCCCCGGTGGTCGCCACCCTGGCCGAGGCCGTGGCCGACTGCACCCTGGTGCTGGGCTGCACCGCGCGTGCGCGCCGGGTCCAGCTGGAGGAATACCTGCCGTCCGAGGCGGCTGCCCGCGCGGTGGCCAAGGCCGGCGAGGGCGCCGAGGTGGCCCTGGTGTTCGGCCGCGAGCGCACCGGCCTGACCAACGAAGAGCTGCAGCTGTGCCACGCGGCGGTGCATATCCCGTCCGATCCGGCATTCAGCTCGCTCAACCTGGCCGCCGCCGTGCAGGTGCTGGCCTATGAAACGCGCATGCAGCTGCTGGGTGCGCAGCCGGCGGCCGAGGCCGAGCCGGCGGACGTCCGCGAGCCGGTGGCCAGCCACGAGCAGATGGAGAGCTTCTTCGCCCAGCTTGGCGACACCCTGGACGAGATCGATTTCCACAAGGGCCGTGCGCCCGAGTCGGCGATGCGCAAGCTGCGCCGCCTGTTCCTGCGCGGCGAGCCGACCGAACAGGAAGTGCGCCTGCTGCGCGGCATCCTGGCCGATGCCCAGCGCATGGCGCGGCTGGCCCGGGAAAACGGCACGGAAGGCTGACGACGGTCTCATTTTTTCGGGTAGTCTGTCTGGATACCCTGGGGGATGAGCTTGTGTCGGCTTCATGTAAGGCAACGCAGTGGGGATTGCTGAGCCTGGTTCCATGGCGGACTGTTCGCGCGGCCACGGCCGTGGCGAGCGCGCTGCGGGCGTGGTATCGGATCGACAAGGTCACAGAAACAACGAAGGGCCGGGCGCTGCTGCAGCGTCCGGCAGCCGCGCGTGCGCGGTGCAGTGGATGGGAGTGGGCAGTGCAGTCGGGACACGTACGGATGGAAGTGGCATGAAGTGGCTCGGCTCGGGAATGCAGGCCCGTTTCCTGCTCGCGATGGGCGGGGCGATGCTGGTGGTGGTGGCGATCCTGGCGGTGATGCTGGGCCGCCAGGCGACGATGCAGAGCGAGGTGAAGAGCCTCAGCGGTGGCGTCATCCATGAATTGTTCGACCGCAGCGTGCGCAGCCGCGGCGAAGCCTTGGCGCGCGAGTTGTCCGATTCGCTGGCCAACCCGCTCTATTACAACGACCTGGGTCAGGTGGGCGTGCTGGTGCGCTCGACCTCGCGGCAGCAGGTGGTGCGCTATGTGCTGGTGTTCGACAGCAAGGGCCGGCTGGTGCACGACGGTTCGGTCGGCGTGCCCGGCTTCGGCAAGCCGATGACCGACCCGTTGGCCACGGCAGCGACCGCCGCGCAGGGCCTGCTGGTGCAGCAGTCGGCCAGCGTGCTCGACAACACCATGCCGATCATGGTCGGCAAGCAGCGTATCGGCGGTGTCCGCGTGGGCATGGCGCTGGACGAGGTCAGGGAACGCGAGCTGGCCGCCAATGCCACCCTCGGCGAGCGCCTGCAGCAGGTCGGCAGCCGCCACCTGGGCTGGCTGCTGCTGATGCTGGCCCTGCTGGTGGTGATCGGGGTGACGGTCATCCTGTATGTGCAGCGCACCCTGGTGACGCCGATCCGTGACCTGGCCGCCGCCGCGCGCCGCATCGAAGCCGGTGATTACCAGGCGCCGTTGCGGGAAAACACCCGCGATGACGAGGTCGGTGAGCTGGTGCGTGGCTTTGCGCGCATGCGTGATGCGATCGCCCGCCACGACCGCGAAGTGCGGCACATGGCCTACACCGATGCACTGACCGGGCTGACCAACCGCCTGGCGTTCCGCGAGGCGCTGGACCACCGTTTGATGGCCGCGCGCGCGTCCAAGCACCGGCTGGGCCTGCTGTTTGCCGACATCGATGACTTCAAGCGGGTCAACGACACGCTGGGCCACGAGGCCGGCGACGAAGCCCTGCTGCAGTTCGCCCAGCGCATCGGCCAGGCCGTGGCCGAGGCCGGCGGCGACGATGCGCTGCTGGCGCGATTCGGTGGTGATGAATTCGTGATTCTGGTCGGCGACGGCGACGTGGCCGCCAACGCCCGCCTGCTGGCCGAAGTGCTGGTGCGCGAGCTGGGCAAGCCGCTGGTGGTGCAGGGCAGGGAACTGTTCCTGGGTACCTCGATCGGCGTGACCCTGTACCCGGACGACGCGGCCGACGCCACCACGCTGCTGAAAAACGGCGACATCGCCATGTACCAGGCGAAGATGGCGGGCAAGAACTGCTACCGCTACTACAGCCGGGCGATGGACCACGCGGTCGAGCGCCGCGTGCACATGGAACAGGAGCTGCGCGGCGCCTGGGAGCGCGGCGAGTTGCGCCTGGCCTACCAGCCGATCTTCCGCATGCGCGACCGCCGCCTGGTGGGCGTGGAAGTGCTGCTGCGCTGGCAGCACCCGACCCTGGGCACGATCCCGCCGTCGGTGTTCATCGAAGTGGCCGAGCAGAGCGGCCTGATCGAGGTGATCGGCCCGAAGGTGCTGCGTGCGGCCTGCATGGAAGCCTCGCAGTGGCCGCGCGGCGCGGCCGGCGACGAGCTGTTCGTGTCGGTGAACGTGTCACCGCGCCAGCTGCGTGGCGGCGAACTGCCGGCGCTGGTGGCGCAGTGCCTGCACGAATCCGGGTTGCCGTCCTCGCGCCTGCACCTGGAGCTGACCGAAACCGCGGTGATCGGCGACGAGATGCTGGCCGCGCAGCTGCTGGACAAGCTGCACCGCACCGGCGTGAAGGTCTGGCTGGATGACTTCGGCACCGGCTTCTCCGGCCTGAGCCACCTG
>DOKO01000168.1 GCA_003510825.1 Stenotrophomonas sp. | reverse complement strand
GATGATCGACGCCGGCAAGGACGTGACCTACTACGAGAACATCGAAGGTGGCCACGGCGGCGCAGCCAACAACGCGCAGGCCGCACACATGTCGGCCCTGGCCTACAGCTTCCTGTGGGAGCGCTTGGGCGGCAAGTAATGGAATGAAAAACGCCGCCCTCGGGCGGCGTTTTTCTTTGGGTCCACCTATCCACGCATGGCGTGGATCTACCCATGAACGCCACGTATGGCGTGGATCTACCAGTAGAGCCACGCCTTGCGTGGATGCCGTGCGCGCCGGCCGGTCAGGCGCCCCAGCTTTTCAACCCACGCGCAATCCGCTCAACCGCCTCCTGCAGCCGCGGCACTTCCTGCGTATACGCCAGGCGCACGTGCTGGTTGGCGCGGTGGAAGCCGAAATCCAGGCCCGGGGTGAATGCAACGTGCTCGGTTTCCAGGAAGTGCGCGCAGAACGCCTGCGCATCGTCGGTGAACGCACTGACGTCGGCGTACAGATAGAACGCGCCCTGCGGCTCCACCTCGATGCGGAAGCCCAGCTCGCGCAGGGCCGGCAGCAGGAAATCGCGGCGCTGGCGGAACGCTTCGCGGCGCTGCTCGAAGATCGCCATCGATTCCTCGCTGAAGCAGGCGAGGGCGGCATGCTGGGCGATGCTCGACGCGCTGATGTACAGGTTCTGCGCCAGCTTCTCCAGATCGGGCACCGCCGCCGGCGGCGCCACCAGCCAGCCCAGCCGCCAGCCGGTCATGCCGAAGTACTTGGAGAAACTGTTCAGCACGAAGGCGCTGTCATCCACCTGCAGCACGCTGGGCGCGTCCAGGCCATAGGTCAGGCCGTGGTAGATCTCGTCCACCACCAGGTGGCCACCGCGCGCATGCAGCGAGGTCGACAGCGCGGCCAGTTCATCGGCCGACAGCACGGTGCCGGTGGGGTTGGCCGGCGAAGCGACCAGGGCGCCGACGCTGTCGGCGTTCCAGTGCTGTTCCACCAGTGATGGCGTCAGCTGGTAAGCGGTATCGGGGCCGACCGGCACCAGCTGCGCGCCGCCTTCCACCAGGCGCAGGAAGTGGCGGTTGCAGGGATAGCCGGGGTCGGCCAGCAGCCAGTGCCGGCCCGGGTCGACCAGCAGGCTGCTGGCCAGCAGCAGTGCGCCGGAACCACCGGGGGTGACCAGGATGCGCTCGGGATCGATGTCCAGCCCGTAGTGGCTGCGGTAGAAACCGCTGATTGCCTGGCGCAGGGCCGGCAGGCCGCGCGCGGCGGTGTAGCGGGTATGGCCGGCGGCCAGTGCGGCCTGGCCGGCGCGCACGACCGGTTCGGCGGTTGTGAAGTCCGGTTCGCCGATCTCCAGATGGATCACGTCGTGGCCGGCCTGTTCCAGCGCCTGCGCGCGGGCCAGCAGGGACATCACGTGGAACGGGGCGATTTCATGGCTGCGCCGGCTGTAGCCCGGCGTGTGGGGCAGGGTGCTCATGCCGCCATGGTACGCCGCGCACCGGGGTCGGATCCCTTTTGCCTGCAAAAGGGCTCTGACCCCGGCAAGGGCGCGGTCGTGCCGTCAGCCATGGCTACCATGACGTTCCGCAGGGTTGCCCACCGTCCTTCCGCAACCCAGACTCGGGCGCAAGGACGCCATTGCATTGCCCCTCAAGGAGCCCTATCTCATGAAATCCACCCTCTGCCTGTTGCTTGCCAGCCTGATGACCAGCACCGTTACCGCCGCCACCCCGCCCGTTCCGCCGGATGCCGCCAAGCACCCGCACGAGGTCAAGGCGCCGTTCGGCGCCACCCGCAACGACGACTATTACTGGCTGCGCGACGACAAGCGCGAGAACAAGGACATGCTGGCCTACCTGCAGGCCGAGAATGCCTACACCGACCAGCTGCTGGCGCCGCTGAAGCCGCTCGAAGACACCCTGTACAAGGAAATCGTCGGCCGCATCAAGCAGGATGATTCCAGCGTGCCGGCGCGCGAGCGCGGCTACTGGTACTACAGCCGCTACGAGACCGGCCAGGACTACCCCATCCACGCGCGCCGCAAGGGCAGCATGGAGGCGGCCGAGGAAATCCTGCTGGACGTCAACGCGATGGCCGCCGGCAAGGGCTATTTCAGCGTCGGCGCGATGGAAGTCAGCCAGGACAACCAGCTGCTGGCCTGGGCCGACGATGATGTCGGCCGCCGCCAGTACACCATCCGCTTCAAGGACCTGGCCACCGGCAAGGTGCTGCCCGATGTCATCACCGGCAGCTCCGGCAACCTGGTCTGGGCCGACGACAACCGCACCGTGCTGTACGTCGAGAACGATCCGGAAACCCTGCTGACCGTGCGGGTGAAAAAGCACGTGCTGGGCACCCCGACCAGCGCCGACACCGTCGTCTACGAAGAGAAGGACGACAGCTTCTACATGGGTATCGGTCGCACCCGCGACGATCGCTTCATCACCATTGGCGTGCACAGCACCGTCTCCTCGGAAGAGCGCTACGCGCCGGCCAGCGACCCGACCACGTTCACCGTGCTGGCGCCGCGCCAGCGCGATGTCGAGTACGACGCCGACCACTACGACGGCCGCTGGGTGATCCGTACCAACGATGGGGCGAAGAACTTCAAGCTGGTCACCGCACCCACCGATGCCACCTCGCGTGCGCAGTGGAAGGACTGGATCGCGCACGACGATGCAGTGTTCATCGAAGGCTTCGAGCTGTTCGACAGCTACACCGCCATCGCCGAACGCTCCGAAGGCCTGGAGCGCATCCGCCTGCTGTTCAAGGATGGCCGCAGCGACTACGTGAAGGCCGACGAGCCGGCGTATTCGATGGGCCTGGGCGACAACACCGAGGCCGACACGCAGTGGCTGCGCTACGTCTACACCTCGATGACCACCCCGACCACCGTGTTCGAACTGAACACCGCCACCGGCGAGCGTCGCCAGCTGAAGGTGCAGCCGGTCATCGGCTATGACGCCTCGAAGTACGAAACCGACCGCGTCTGGATCACCGCGCGCGACGGGGTGAAGGTGCCGGTGTCGCTGGTCTACCGCAAGGGCTACCAGAAGGATGGCAAGGGCGCGCTGTTCCAGTACGCCTACGGCAGCTACGGCATGTCGATGGACCCGTACTTCAACCAGACCGCGGTGAGCCTGCTCGACCGTGGCGTGGTGTACGCCATCGCCCACATCCGCGGCGGCCAGGAAATGGGCCGCGACTGGTACGAGAACGGCAAGCTGCTGCACAAGCAGAACACCTTCAACGACTTCATCGACGTCACCCGTGGCCTGGTGGCGCAGGGCTGGGCGGCCAAGGACCGTGTTGCCGCCTCCGGTGGCAGTGCCGGCGGCCTGCTGATGGGCGCGGTGGCCAACCAGGCGCCGCAGGATTACCGGGTGATGGTGG
This sequence comes from Stenotrophomonas sp., assembly GCA_003510825.1. GTDB lineage: Bacteria > Pseudomonadota > Gammaproteobacteria > Xanthomonadales > Xanthomonadaceae > Stenotrophomonas. Next base: position 3,504 of record DOKO01000168.1, on the reverse strand, counting down.
CGCAGGTACCGTTCGTCGACGTGGTCACCACCATGCTCGACCCGACCATTCCGCTGACCACCAACGAGTACGACGAGTGGGGCAACCCGGAGCAGAAGCAGTACTACGACTACATGCTGTCCTACTCGCCCTACGACAACGTCAGGAAGCAGGCCTACCCGTCGCTGTTCGTGGGCACCGGCCTGTGGGATTCGCAGGTGCAGTACTGGGAACCGGCCAAGTGGGTGGCCAAGCTGCGTGACGACAACACCGGCCACTACCCGATCGTGTTCCGCACGAACATGGAAGCCGGCCACGGCGGCAAGTCCGGGCGCTTCCAGCGTTACCGCGAGCTGTCCGAGTCGTATGCGTTCGTGCTGCAGCAGCTGGGCATCGTCCAGCCGTGATCGCGACAGGGTGCCGGGCACTGCCTGGCACCCTGAACCGGTATCCTTGCGGCCATGACCGCACCCGCGCCATCGCCGCCCGATGACACGTCGCCACCGCGCGTGGTGCATTTCCGCTGGGCGTGGTGGCTGCTGGCCTACGCCAGCCTCGGCACCGGCATCGTCGGCATCTTCGTGCCGGGCCTGCCGACCACCGTATTCATCCTGATTTCGGCCTGGGCCGCCTCGCGCGGCTCCGAGCGCCTGCACAACTGGCTGCTGCAGCACCCGCGGTTCGGCCCGGCCATCGCCAACTGGCAGGCGCACGGCGCGGTCAGCCGCTACGGCAAGTGGATGGCCACGATCACCATGGCCGCGTGCGCCGGCATCATGCTCTGGTGCGTGCCGATCGCCTGGGTGAAGTGGTTTTCCATCGGCAGCATGACCGTGGTGGCGATCTGGCTGTGGACACGGCCGTTGCCGCCGCGCGTATGAGGCTCCCGCCGGGCATGGCCCGGCGCTACCTGGGGTGCACGGTTGCGGTAGCGCCGGGCCATGCCCGGCGGATGCGTGGCCCTGTAGCCTGCACCAAACGCTCAGCCGCCAATGGCTATACTCGGGCGCATGAAGATCCCCCATCGCAACGCCATCCTGATTCCGCTGGCAGCGGCCTCGCTGCTGTTCCTGTCCGCCTGTGGCAACAAGGGCCCGCTGGTACTGCCGCAGAAGCCGGTGCCGGTGGAAGAGACGGTCGAACCGGCCGTCGCGCCCGAAACCAGCCCGGAAGCCACCCCCGCCGCGACCCAGCCGACCAGCGACGGCAGCCCCTCGGTCACCCCGGACCCGATCAAGCCGGTGGACGGTGGGGATGAGTAAGGCTGGCTCCAACGCCCTGCGCTTCAGCAAGATGCACGGTGCGGGCAACGATTTCGTAGTGATCGACCTGCGTGACGGCACACCGCCGCCCACCCCTGAAGTGGCCGCGCGCCTGGCCGACCGCCACACCGGCGTAGGCTGCGACCAGATCCTGACCATCGAGGCCCCGCGTGCGGACGGCTCGGTGGCGTCCTACCGGATCTGGAATGCCGACGGTTCCAATTCCGAGCAGTGCGGCAACGGCGCGCGCTGCATCGCCGCCTGGCTGGTGCGCGAGGGCAGTGCCCAGGGCGAGCGCTTCGTGATCGACAGCCCGCTGGCCAGCCACGAGGTGCAGGTGCTGGGCGATGGCCGCTTCTCGGTGGCCATGGGCGTGCCGGCGTTCGAACCGTCGCAGGTGCCGCTGGTGGGCTTCGCCCATGCGCGCGATGAATACCTGATGCCGCTGCAGGGCGAGACCGTGCGCTTCTCGGCGGTGTCGATGGGCAATCCGCACGCGGTCATCGAAGTGGGCCTGATCGATGCCGCGCCGGTCGAGCGCGTCGGCGCACTGCTGCAGCAGCATGCCTCGTTCCCGCAGTCGGTCAACGTGGGCTTCGCCCAGGTGATGGGACCGGACCATGCGCGCCTGCGCGTGTACGAACGTGGCGTCGGCGAGACCCTGGCCTGCGGCAGTGGTGCCTGCGCCGCCGCCGTCACCCTGATGCAGCGCGGCCGCCTGCAGGGCGATGCACGCATCAGCCTGCCCGGTGGCGAACTTCGCATCCAGTGGCCGGGCGACGGCCAGCCGGTGGTGATGGCCGGGCCGACCGCATTCGTCTTCGAAGGGGAGTGGATCGCATGAGTGAGACCGTCGACAAGCTCGGGGGCCATGACGTCGCTGCGTGGTTGCGGCGCCATCCCGGCTTCCTCAAGCAGTTCCCGGACCTGGCCCTGACCCTGGTGGTGCCGCGCGATGACGGCCCCACCGCGTCGCTGGCCAGCTACCAGCTGGAAGTGCTGCGCGAGAAGAACCGCGAGCTGGCGCGACGGTTGGCCGACCTGGGCGCCACTGCCCAGGTCAACGAGCGGTTGGCGGTGCGCACGCACCAGCTGACCCTGGCCCTGATGAAGCAGGACAACGCCGCCGACACCCTGCGTGCGATGGCGGCCTCGCTGCAGGAAGATTTTGCCGGCGACCTGGTGCGGCTGGTGCTGCACACGCCGGTGGCCGGGCTGGAGCAGGCCGAATGGCTGCAGGTGATTGCCGCTGATGATGCGCAGCTGGGCCCGTTCCGCGATTGCCTGAAGGACGGCGAGCCGATCTGCGGGCGCCTGCAGCCGGAGAAGAACGCCGTGCTGTACGGCGCGCGCAGCGATGAAGTGCAGACCACCGCACTGCTGCCGCTGCCGGGCATCGGCCTGATCGCCGTCGGCAGCCACGATGCCAACCGCTTCTACCCGGGCATGGGCACGCTGTTCCTGCGCATGATGGGGGATGCCCTGGTGGCAGGCCTGAAGCGTTTCGAGCGCTGATCCGGACGGCACGACGATGAGCGCGGTACAGCATTTCCTGCAGCACCTGCAGGTGGAACGGCGGATGTCGGCGCATACGCTCGATGCCTACCGCCGTGATCTGGACGCGCTGACCGTGTGGGCCGAGCCGCGCGGCGTTGCAGTGGAGGCGCTGGATGCGGAGACGCTGCGCCAGTTCGTCGCCGACGAGCATCGCCGCGGGCTGTCGGCCAAGAGCCTGCAGCGCCGCCTGTCGGCCTGCCGCAGCTTCTACGCCTGGCTGCTCAAGCACGGGCGCATCGAAGTGAGCCCTGCCGCGACCCTGAAGGCGCCCCGTGCACCACGGCGCCTGCCGCAGGTGCTCGATGCCGACGAAGCGGTGCAGCTGGTCGAGCTGGAACCGGAAGGCGAACTCGGCCGCCGCGATCGCGCGCTGCTGGAACTGTTCTATTCCTCGGGCCTGCGCCTGAGCGAAGTGTGCGCGCTGACCTGGCGCGACCTGGATTTCGACAGCGGCCTGGTCAACGTGCTCGGCAAGGGCAACCGCCAGCGCCGGGTGCCGTTCGGGCGGCCCGCACGCGAAGCGCTGCTGGCCTGGCGCGCGGAAAGTGGCGGTGGCCCGGCGACACCGGTGTTTCCCGGCCGCAACGGGCCGATCAGCCAGCGTGCGGTGCAGATCCGCATCCGCCAGCTGGCCCAGCGCCAGGGCCTGTTCAAGCACGTGCACCCGCACATGCTGCGGCACAGTTTCGCCAGCCACATCCTGGAA
>DOKO01000317.1 GCA_003510825.1 Stenotrophomonas sp. | reverse complement strand
AGAAACGAAAAGAGCCGGGCATCTGCCCGGCTCTTTTCGTTTCTGCGACTACGGCAGCTTCGCCTCAGAACGGCTTGGCCAGCACCAGCCAGACAATCGGGATGAAGGCCAGCAGCGGAATCTCGTTGATCCAGCGCAGCGCGCGCGAGGACGGCAGCGCGCGGCCCTTGGCCACGCCCTTCAGCAGGCGCCCGGTCCAGATGAAATAGACCAGCAGCAGCACCACCAGGCCCAGCTTGGCGTGCAGCCAGCCGGCGCCACCGGGCGCGACCATGGTCGGGAAATCGGGGATGACCTTGTAGCCCAGCCACAGCACCAGGCCCAGCACGAAGGCCAGGCCGAACATCGAATGGCCGAAGCGGTACAGGCGCAGGCCCATCAGCTGCAGGCGCTCGCCCACCGCCGGCTGGCCCGCGGTCTCGGCCAGGTTCACCAGGATGCGCGGCAGGTAGAACACCGTTGCCATCCAGGCCACCACGAACACGATGTGGAAGGTCTTGACCCAGTAGTAGCTCTGCATGCGCTCGCTCCGGCGGCTGGCGGGGATGGGCGCCCATTGTCGCAGTAGAGCCACCCCATGGGTGGATGCCGCGGCCAATTGCCGCACTCACCATCGCAGCCACGCATGGCGTGGCTCTACTGCCGGTTCGCCCGCCGGTCGCAGTAGAGCCACCCCATGGGTGGATGCCGCGGCCAATCGACGCACCCGTGGCCGCGACGCCGTACGATAGGCGCCGTTTTCACCCTCTACGTGCCCTGCCCCATGGACAAGACCTACGACGCCGCCTATTTCCAACGCTGGTACCGCCGTGCCGACATCGGCGGCCGTGCCCGCCTGGCGCGCAAGGTCGCCCTGGCCGTGGCCACCGCCGAGTACTACCTGGAACGACCGGTGCGCAGCGTGCTCGATATCGGCTGCGGCGAAGGCGCCTGGCGCGCGCCACTGCTGAAGCTGCGTCCGAAGGTCCAATACCTTGGCTTCGACAGCAGCGAGTACGCTGTGCGCCGTTACGGACGTACCCGCAACCTGCACATGGCCAGCTTCGGCGATTTCGCCTGGCTGCGGCCCTGCGCCCCGGTCGACCTGCTGGTGTGTTCGGACGTGATGCACTACGTGCCCGACCGCGAGCTGCGGGCCGGCCTGGCCGGCGTGGCCGAGCTGACCGGCGGCGTGGCCTTCCTGGAGACCTTTGCGGCCGAGGATGAGTTCGACGGCGATCACGAGGGCTTCCAGGCCCGCGCGGCGCGCTGGTATCGCCGCGAGCTGGGCCGCCAGGGCCTGCAGGCCATCGGTTCACACCTGTGGCTGGGCCCCGGCCTGGCCGACGAGGCCGCCGCGCTGGAAAAGATGTGAATCCGGATTCATTATTTTTACCCGACTTAACCTCCGGGACACCCGGATGGGATATGCTGCGCGGCAACATATGACCATACATATTCGGTCGTCATGCTCTATCAACTACACGAACTGACCCGCAACCTGCTCGCCCCGTGGGTGCACCAGGCCCAGGCCAACGCCAAATTCTTCGCCAACCAGGGCCACTGGTGGTCGCAGATGCCGGGCGCTGATCGCCTGGCGGCGGTCAATGAACTCTTCCATCGCATCGGCAAGGATTACGAGAAGCCCGAATGGGGCATCAACGAAATCGAGGTCGAAGGCGAGCGCGTGCCGATCGTCGTGCACGAGGAAGTGAGCAAGCCGTTCTGCAAGCTGCTGCGCTTCAAGCGCCACAGCAACGAAGCCGACCAGCTGCACACCATGCTCAACCAGCCGTTCGTGCTGGTGGTGGCGCCGCTGTCGGGCCACCACGCCACGCTGCTGCGCGATACCGTGCGCACCCTGCTGCGCGACCACCGCGTGTACGTCACCGACTGGGTGGACGCGCGCATGGTGCCGGCCAGCGAAGGTGAGTTCGGCCTGGACGATTACATCGCCTACATCCAGGAGTTCATCCGCCACCTCGGCGTCGAGCGCCTGCACGTGGTGAGCGTCTGCCAGCCGACCGTGCCGGTGCTGGCGGCGGTTTCGCTGATGGCCAGCCGTGGCGAGCCGACCCCGCGCACGCTGGTGATGATGGGTGGCCCGATCGATGCGCGCTGCAGCCCGACCGCAGTGAACAACCTGGCCACGCAGAACCCGCTGTCGTGGTTCGAGAACAACGTCATCCACACCGTGCCGGCCAGCTACCCTGGCGCGGGCCGTCGCGTGTACCCGGGCTTCCTGCAGCACGCCGGCTTCCTGTCGATGAACCCCAGCCGCCACTTCAGTTCGCACTGGGATTTCTACACCGACCTGGTCAAGGGCGATCTGGAAGACGCCGACGCGCACCGCAATTTCTACGACGAGTACAACGCCGTGCTGGACATGCCGGCCAAGTACTACCTGGATACCATTTCGGTGGTGTTCCAGGACTTCCTGCTGCCGCGTGGCGAGTGGGTGGTCAACGGCGAGAAGGTCGACCCGTCGGCCATCCGCGATACCGCCCTGCTGAGCATCGAAGGCGAGCTGGATGACATCGCCGGCCTCGGCCAGACCGAAGCGGCGCAGGCGCTGTGCACCGGCATCGCAGCCGACCGCCGCGAGCATTTCATCGTCGAAGGCGCCGGCCACTACGGCATCTTCAGCGGCCGCCGCTGGCGCGAAGTGGTGTACCCGAAGGTACGCGATTTCTTCGCCGCCCATGCCGAAGCACCGGCCGCCAAGGCCACGAAGAAGAAGAGCAACGTCACCCCGTTGCGGCGCAAGGCGGGTTAAGACCCCGCCGTGGGGTCGGATCCCTTTCCAACGGAAAGGGCTCTGACCCCAGCGCAATGGGATCCGGGGCCAGAGCCCTGTTCTGCGAACAGGGATCCGACCCCGCTGCGGTTACAACCGCACCAGCAGGTTCTTCGCCAGCAGACCATGCAGCTTGCCGATGCCGCGTGCCAGATGCATCGTCAGCAGCAGCAGCAGCGCGCCCACCACCGCCAGCACCGGGGTGAACTCCAGCGGCAGCACGTTGGTGCCATCGATGTAGATGCTCGGCGCGGTCGAGTCGAACAACGCTGCCACCGGCGACCAGATGAAGGCCAGCGACACCGCCAGCAGTGTCACCGCGATGGTGAAGTAGACGATGCCCAGCGGCAGCATCAGCAGGAAGTACAGCAGCGTCAGCCAGGTGCGGCCATCGGTGAACATGTCGCCGATACGCTGCAGCCAGGTGCGGCTGCGGTCGGTGTACTGCGGCCGCCGCGGCATGCGCTCACCCAGCAGCGCTTCCACCAGCCGCCCTTCCAGCAGCGCCAGCCCGCGCACCGAGCCGAAGAACAGCACCGTCAGCGGTATGCCGATGATCAGGATCATCAGGCCCAGCGACAGCGACAGCCCGGTCACCACCCAGCTGAAGAAGAACGTGCCCGTGGCCAGCGACAGCAGCATGTAGAACAGCGCGCCATAGGTGTGCGGGTCCAGCACCACGCCGAAGAAGCGCGCCATCAGCGACCGCTGCACCGGCGCAGCGGTCGGCGCGGCCGGTGCCACGCCACTGGCCTCGGCGGCGGCGCGCAGCACCGGGCTGGTGTCGGCACGCGGCGTACGCAGCGCGCGGTTCACCGTCACCTCGGTCTCGCGGTAGATCTCCGCCACTTCCTCCGGCGCGCCGTAGCTGCCGGCCACATCGGCGATGACGTCGGCCTCGCTGCGGCCCGGCTGCGCGGCCAGTTCGGAGCGCAGGTACTCCTCGGCGTCGTACAGGGCGTCCTGCACCATCGCCGGATCGGCACCCTGCAGGGCCGCGCGCAGCTGCGCCAGGTACTGCGCGATCGTGGTGGGCAGGCCACTGCCTGCCAGGTTCTGCTCGTTCATTGCGGTACCCCCTCCAACACGGAATCGACGGAATCGCGGGTGGCCTGCCAGGCCTGGCGCCACTGCGCCAGCACCTCGTGGCCACGTTCATTGATGCGGTAGTAGCGGCGCGGCGGGCCGCTGCTGGACGGCTCGACATGGCTTTCCAGCAGGCCGGCCCCCTCCAGGTTGCGCAGCACCGGGTACAGCGCGCTCTGCTTGCCGCTCAGCACGCCCTCGCC
>DOKO01000312.1 GCA_003510825.1 Stenotrophomonas sp. | reverse complement strand
CACCGGCACGCTGGCGTCCTTCAGCGTCAGGTGGCTGGGCTGGTTCTCGTCGTGGTTGGTGCTGCTCAGGAACACCGAGCTGAGACGATCGAAGGTCAGCACGCCGTCGGGCTTGGGGTAGGCGATGCGCGTGTGCTTGGCCGCCGGTTCCAGGCAGGCGTGGTCCGGGGTGCTGTGGCGCAGGGTCCACGGCGGGTTGCGCACGCCCAGCTTGGGCAGCAGCCACTGCTCGATGCCGGTCATCAGCGTGGCCACGGTCTGGCCCTTCTTGAACCACTGCTTGAAGTTCTTGGCCTGCTGCAGCTCGGTGAACAGCCAGCTGGCTTCGAACGCCTTCGGGTAGGCGTCCAGTTCATCGTGCTGGCGGTCGGCGGCCAGGGCATCGAAGGCCGCATCGGCGCACAGCATGCCGGTCTTGATCGCGGCGTGGCTGCCCTTGATGCGGCTGACGTTGAGGTAGCCGGCCTCGCAGCCGACCAGCGCGCCACCGGGGAACACCGTCTTCGGCAGCGACATCAGGCCACCGGCGGTGATGGCGCGGGCGCCGTAGCCGATGCGGGTGCCGCCTTCCAGGTGCTTGCGGATGGACGGGTGAGTCTTGAAGCGCTGGAATTCCTCGAACGGGCTCAGCCACGGGTTCTTGTAGTCCAGGCCGACCACGTAACCGACGGCGACCTTGCCGCCGTCGGCGTGGTACAGGAACGCGCCGCCGTAGGTATCGTTGTCCAGCGGCCAGCCAGCCGCGTGCACCACCAGGCCCGGCTCGTGCTTGGCCGGGTCGATCTGCCACAGCTCCTTGATGCCGATGCCGTAGGCCTGCGGATCCTTGCCTTCGTCGAGCTTGTAGCGGGCGATCAGCTGGCGGCCGAGGTGGCCGCGCGCGCCTTCGCCGAAGATCGTGTACTTGGCATGCAGGGCCATGCCGCGCTCGAAGGCGGGGCCGATGCTGCCGTCCTTCTCGATGCCCATGTCGCCGGTGGCCACGCCGATCACTTCACCCTTGTCGCCGTACAGCACTTCGGCGGCGGCGAAGCCGGGGAAGATCGCCACTTCCAGCGCTTCGGCCTGCTGCGCCAGCCAGCGGGTCACTTCACCCAGGCTGATGATGTAGTTGCCTTCGTTGTGGAAGCACTCCGGCAGCAGCGCGTTGGGCGTGCTGCGCGCGCCGGTCTCGCTGAGGAACAGGAACTCGTCGCGGGTGACCTTCTGCTTCAGCGGTGCGCCGCGCTCGGCCCAGTCCGGGAACAGTTCGGTCAGGGCGCGCGGGTCCATCACCGCGCCGGACAGCACGTGCGCGCCCGGCTCGGAGCCCTTTTCCAGCACGCACACCGACAGTTCGCGGCCGGCTTCCACCGCGCGCTGGCGCAGGCGGATCGCAGTGGCCAGGCCGGCCGGGCCGGCACCGACGATCACCACGTCGAATTCCATTACTTCACGCGGGGGCAGGGCGTTGGCTTCAGCGCTCATCGATTGCATGACTCGTGGGTAGGGCCGGCATCGGGGCCACCGGCGGTGCCTGGGAATCGCGCGTGCAGCCACGAGCGAAACGGTTGTTTGAATGTGTCAGGGTACCGGGCCGCGCGTGATCGAGCTAGATAGACGCCGTTCACCGCACGATTGCTGCAGCGCAGCGTAATGTCCCGGCCCCGAATGACCGACAATGGCCCGGTCCTGACTGCGCGTGAGTGCCATGGCTTTGCATCCGTACGATCTGTTCGATGTCCGTTCCCTGCTCAGCGAGGAAGAGCGCGCGGTGCAGGACAGCGTGGCCCGCTTCACCAACGAGCGCGTGCTGCCGATCATCGGCGATGCCTTCGACCAGGCCCGCTTCCCCGAAGAGCTGGTGCCGGAGGTGGCGGCCCTGGGCCTGCTCGGTGCGACCCTGCCGGCCGAGTACGGTGGCGGCGACCTCGGTGCGGTCAGCTACGGCCTGATCTGCCAGGAGCTGGAGCGCGGCGATTCCGGCCTGCGCAGCTTCGTGTCGGTGCAGAGCTCGCTGTGCATGTACCCCATCTACGCCTACGGCAGCGAGGAACAGCGCCGGCAGTGGCTGCCGGCGATGGCCCGCGGCGAACTGATCGGCTGCTTCGGCCTGACCGAGGCGCACGGCGGCTCCGACCCGGCCAGCATGAAGACCCGCGCGGTGCGCGACGGCAGCGACTGGCGCATCAACGGCAGCAAGATGTGGATCACCAGCGGCCCGGTGGCCGACCTGGCCATCGTCTGGGCGCAGACCGAGGACGGCATCCAGGGCTTCGTGCTGGAAAAGGGCATGGCCGGTTTCACCACGCAGGAGATCAAGCACAAGATGAGCCTGCGCGCCTCGCTGACCGGTGCGTTGTACTTCGATGACGTGCGCGTGCCCGACAGCCACCGCTTGCCCAACGTGAAGGGCCTGAAGGGCCCGCTGGGCTGCCTGACCCAGGCCCGCTTCGGCATCAGCTGGGGCCCGATCGGTTCGGCCATCGCCTGCCTCGATGAGGCGCTGGGCTACGCCAAGGAGCGCGTGCTGTTCGGCCGCCCGCTGGCCGCCACCCAGAGTGCGCAGATCAAGCTGGCCGAAATGGCCCGCCGCATCACCACCGCGCAGCTGCTGGCCCTGCAGCTGGGCCGCCTGAAGGAAGCCGGCCAGCTGCAGCCGCAGCAGGTCAGCCTGGCCAAGTGGAACAACTGCCGCATGGCCATTGATATCGCCCGCGAATGCCGCGACCTGCTCGGCGGCGCCGGCATCACCACCGAGCACGTGGCGATCCGCCATGCGCTGAACCTGGAATCGGTGATCACCTATGAAGGCACCGAGACCGTGCACCAGCTGGTGATCGGCAGGGAGCTGACCGGGATCAGCGCGTTCTGACAGGGTAGTGATGCCGGTCGTTCGCCGGCATTGACGAACATGTGGGCGACACGGATCGCTCACCCCTGAAAGCAAGGCAAATGAAGAAGAATCTTGATGGAACGTGGCTCTGTGTCTCGCTGATCGCTTGGGCCGTCATGTCGCAAATGGCATGGGCGGGGGCCAGGGACGGTGGGACATGGGCGGCGAGTACTTGCAGACAAGCTCTTTGTGTACTGAACCCGATACCGGACACAGCTGTAGCAACGTGTTCAGCGACCGTCTTTCGATTGTCGAAGAATCAACGGGTTACAAGGTTGAGCTGCACAGCACCCAGGCGCGGCAGCACGTCTGCTCTTTCGTGCTGCGCATGAAGCCAGAGGGCGGAAAACTTATTCACGATTCGGTGTCCGGTCGTGTAGCAATCGAGCGGCGTGCGGGTGTGCTCAGGGTTTCATCCGGTGGGGTTGATCCCACTGCTGCGGGATTGGGCGTGTGCGGCGCACATGCAGATATTGATGGGCTGACGTTCTCTTCGTCAGGCAAGGGCGGGTAATTGGTCGCGAGCTGACCGGGATCAGTGCGTTCTGACGGCTATCCACGCATGGCGTGGATCTACTGACATCCGCGCGTGGCGTGGATCTACGGGTGCCAACCTTGGTTGGCATGCCGTGGGCACCGCGGTCGTGCGCGCATCACGCGCCGCCGGCAAACCCATGCTGGCGCCAGGCCTCGTACATCACCACGGCCACGGTGTTGGACAGATTGAGGCTGCGGTTGTCCGGGCGCATCGGCAGGCGCAGGCGGCGGCCTTCGGGCAGGGCATCGAGCAGGTCCTGCGGCAGGCCGCGGCTTTCCGGCCCGAACAGGAAGGCATCGCCTTCTTCGAACGCCACGCTGTCATAGCGCACGCTGGCCCGGGTACTCAGGGCAAACAGCCGCTTGGGCGCGATGCGCGCCAGCGCGGTGTCCAGGTCGGGGTGCACCTGCAGGCGCGAATACTCGTGGTAGTCCAGCCCGGCGCGCTTGAGCTGCTTGTCTTCCAGTGCGAACCCGAGCGGTTCGACCAGGTGCAGCTGCGCGCCGGTGTTGGCGCAGAGCCGGATCACATTGCCCGTGTTGGGCGGGATTTCCGGTTGGAACAGGATCACGTGGAACAGGGGCGCGGCATTCATCGCTGCAGTGTACCTGCGACCGATGCCGCCATTACGGCGCACGCCCTGCGCGGGGCAGGGCGGACGCCGCTTACGGGCGCAGCAGGACCTGGGCGGTTTCGGTGGCCAGGGCCTGCAGATCGGCAGAACTCGGGCGCACCTGCAGGGCCGGCAGGTTGGTGATGACCTGGTTGGCGACGCTGGTGGCGGCGGCGGCCAGGGTGGCGGCGTAACGCTGGGCTTCCAGCTCGGCGGCCAGGGCCACGCGCTGTTCCAGGCTCGGGCGCACTTCGACGGCGGCCAGGGTGGTGATCGGCAGGGCGGCGGCGACCGGGGCGGCGATGAAGCCGTCGCGCTCGGCCAGCTGGTCGGCGCTGGGGCGCACTTCCACGGTGGCGAGGGTGACGATGCCGCTGGCCTGTTCCCAGGCCTGCTGGGCCAGCTGGTCGGCGGCCGGGCGGACCTGCACGGTGGACAGGGTCTTGATGGATTCGGAGGCCTGCACCGACGAAACAACCGCGGTGCCGGCAATCAGGGCGATGGCGATGGCAATGGTCTTGGTGTTCATGACGGGGCCTGTTTAGTGTTGGTGAGCGGTGGTGTGGTAGTAAGGTAGAACACCAATTCGGGGCTTGCAAGGAAAATTTTCAAATCCTTGCTTTTGTTCAGCATCCAGTCATTTTGGATCTGAAGCCCTTCCTGGCACGGGAAATACAGAGCAATCCCCGTGCCAACTACAGGCCATTGATTTGAAAGGGTTTTGAGGCGAGCGAAGAGTGTCCGCAGGGCGGACACCTGTCCGTTCGAACGGCGGTGGACACTGTCCGGACGATGAACCCGGCGGCTCGTGACCGCCCCGAAGCGGGCCCGGGAGGCCCTCGGCGGCAAACACCCCCAGTGACTGGTGGCCGATACCGGCGCCCGCGCCCGCGCGCTAGGATCGCGATTCACCAACGTGACCAAGGATCCGGAAATGTCTCTCGCACTGCGCCCGCGCACCGCGCTGCTGGCCGTCGCCCTCAGTACCGCCCTCGGCACGCTTGCGCCGACCGCCGCACTGGCGGCCAAGCCGGCCGCCGCCACCAAGGTCGATATCCCGTTCGAGCAGTTCACCCTGCCCAACGGCCTGCGCGTGATCGTGCATACCGACCGCAAGGCGCCGATCGTCGCGGTCAACATCTGGTACCACGTGGGCAGCAAGGACGAGCCGGCTGGCCGTACCGGTTTCGCGCACCTGTTCGAACACCTGATGTTCCAGAGCAGCGAGAACCACGACGGCGAGTACTTCGAGCCCTTCAAGCAGGTCGGTGCCACGGGCCAGAACGGCACGACCAACACCGACCGCACCAACTACTTCGAGAACGTGCCCACCACCGCGCTGGACATGGCGCTGTGGATGGAATCGGACCGCATGGGCCACCTGGTCGGTGCGATCGACCAGGCGGCGCTGGACGAGCAGCGCGGCGTGGTGCAGAACGAGAAGCGCCAGGGCGAGAACCAGCCCTATGGCCAGGTGTGGGAGAAGATCAACCGTTCGCTGTACCCGGTCGGCCACCCGTACCACCACAGCGTCATCGGTTCGATGAACGACCTCAACGCCGCCTCGCTGGATGACGTCAAGACCTGGTTCCGTACCTGGTACGGCCCCAACAACGCGGTGCTGGTGCTGGCCGGCGACATCGACCTGGCCACCGCCAAGGAAAAGGCCGCCAAGTACTTCGGCAGCATTCCGGCCGGCCCGACCATGGCCCAGCCGAAGGTGGACGTCGCCAAGCGCGATGCCGACACCCGCGAAGTGATGAACGACAAGGTGCCGCAGGCGCGCATCTACCGCGCCTGGAACGTGGCCCAGGTCGGCACCACCGACATCGACCAGCTGCAGCTGCTGGGGCAGATCCTTGGTGGCGCCAAGTCCTCGCGCCTGAGCCAGCGCCTGCAGCACCAGGACAAGCTGGTGGACAACATCAGCGCCGGTGCCTACGGCTCGCAGCTGGGCTCCAACTTCATGGTCATGGCCACCGTGAAGCAGGGCCAGGACCCGGCCCAGGTCGAGAAGATCATCGATGAGGAGATCGAGCGCCTGCTGAAGGACGGCCCGACCGCCGACGAGCTGTCGCGCGCCAAGACCGGCTTCCGCGCCGGCTTCATCCGCGGCATCGAGCGCATTGGTGGCTTCGGCGGCAAGGCCGACGCGCTGGCCGAGTGCGCGGTCTACACCGGCGACCCGGGCTGCTTCCGCACCTCGCTGGCCAACATCGACAAGGCCACCGCCGCCGACCTCAAGCGCGTGGGCGCGCAGTGGCTGGACAAGGGCAGCCACACCCTGGTGGTCGAGCCGGGTGAGCGCGTCGCGCTGCAGGAAGAAGCCTCGGCCACGCCGAAGCCGTTCAACGTGCCGGCCGTGGACAGCAAGTACAGCACCCTGCCGGAGCAGGTCGACCGCAAGGCCGGTGTGCCGCAGACCCGCGAGTTCCCGCAGCTGAAGTTCCCGGCGCTGCAGCGTGCCACCCTGAAGAACGGCACCACCGTGGTGCTGGCCGAGCGCCACGAGATTCCGGTGGTGCAGTTCAGCTACCAGTTCCCGGGCGGCTTCACCGCCGACCAGGGCCGCAAGCCGGGCACCGCCAACTTCACCATGAACCTGATGACCGAAGGTGCCGGCAAGCTGGGTTCGCTGGCCTTCGCCGATGCGGCCGACGCGCTGGGCGCCAGCCTGGACGCGGGCGCCGGCCTGGATTCGGTGACCGTCGACCTGTCGGCACTGAAGGAGAACCTGGTGCCGTCGCTGGCGCTGTACCGCGACCTGCTGCGCGAGCCGCGCTTCGAGCAGGGCGAGATCGACCGCGTCAAGGCCTCGTGGATCGCCGGCATCAAGCAGGAGAAGGTCAACCCGAACGCGGTGGCCATGCGCGTGCTGCCGCCGCTGCTGTACGGCAAGGACCACCCGTACGCCATTCCGTTCACCGGCAGCGGTGACGAAGCGGCGATCACCAGCCTGGGCCGCGAAGACCTGGTCGACTTCCACCGCGACTGGCTGCGCCCGCAGGACGGCACCCTGATCGTGGTCGGTGACACCACCCTGGCCGAGATCGTGCCGCTGCTGGACAAGCAGCTGGGCGACTGGAAGGCCAGCGGCGATGCGCCGGTGATCAAGGCCAGCACCGCCGTGGCCGTGCCGACCGCTCCGCGCGTGTTCCTGATCGACCAGCCGGGTGCGGTGCAGGCCAACCTGTTCGCCGGCCAGGTGGTGGCGCCGTCCAGCGACCCCGGCTCGACCCGCTTCGACATCGCCAACGGTGTGCTCGGCGGCGACTTCACCTCGCGCCTGAACATGAACCTGCGCGAGGACAAGCACTGGTCCTACGGCGCCCGCAGCAGCGCCAGCAGCACCGTGGGCCAGCGCCCGTGGATGGCGATGGCGCCGGTGCAGATCGACAAGACCGGTCCGGCCCTGGCGGAAATGCGCAAGGAGATCGCCGAGTTCGCCGATGGCAGCAAGCCGGCCACCGAGGCCGAGGTCAACCGCATCCGCAACATCCAGACCCTGAGCCTGCCGGGCGCCTATGAGACCGCCGCTGCGGTGGCCTCGACCATCGGCAGCATCGTGCAGTTCAAGCGCCCGGACGATTACGTGGTGCGCCGCAAGGCCGAGATCGAGGCGATGACCCCGGCGCAGGTGCAGCAGGCCGCCGCCGCGATCAAGCCGCAGGGCCTGACCTGGGTGGTGGTGGGTGACCTCAAGCAGACCGAAGCGGCCGTGCGCGCGCTGAAGCTGGGCGAAGTGACCGTGATCGACGCCGAAGGCAACCCGGTCAAGAAATAAGGCTGGACGCGGCATGGGGTCGGATCCCTCCCATCGGGAGGGCTCCGACCCCTTCGTGCATCTGGGGTCAGAGCCCCCTGCGGGGGATCCGACCCCACCCCCGGCTACCCCCGATTCAGGCTGTTCAGGCAGAATCGCCCCATACCCTTCCAGGATCTGCCCATGCGCCTTCTGCTGCTGTCGTCCCTGCTGCTCACCGTCACGGCCTGCACCTGGGTGCCGATGGAACCGGCCGGAAAGACCGTGCGCGTGCTCCCGGCGGGCCCGCTGCCGGCGGGCTGCATCACCAAGGGTGAGGTCGTGGTGACCGTGAAGAGCAAGGTCGGCTTCTACAACCGCAACCCGCTGCGCGTCCAGGAAGAGCTGGAAACCCTGGCCCGCAACGAGGCCCCCAGTGCCGGCGCCAACGCCGTGCAGGCCGCTGCGGCCCCGGCCGACGGCAGCCAGCGCTTCGCCGCGTTCCAGTGCCCGCCGCGCTGAACAGGGACCATACGGCCAAGGCTGAATTCGTAAAGATGCGGTGAAAGCCCGGGGGTTATAGAATAGCGCCCCCTTTTGCCTGAGCCTTGGCGCTAACTTCGATGCTCTTCAAGAATGTCTCGATCGCCGGCCTGGCACACGTCGACGCGCCGCATACGCTGACGACCAAGGAAATCAACGAACGGCTGCAGCCGACGTTGGATCGCCTGGGCATCCGCACCGACGTGCTCGGCGATATCGCCGGCATCCACGCCCGCCGCCTGTGGGACCACGGCGTCCTCGCCTCCGATGCCGCCACCATGGCCGGCCGCAAGGCGCTGGAAGATGCCGGCATCACCGCCGGCCAGGTTGGCCTGCTGGTCAACACCTCGGTCAGCCGCGACTACCTGGAGCCGTCCACGGCCTCCATCGTGTCCGGCAACCTCGGCGTCAGCGACGAGTGCATGACCTTCGATGTCGCCAATGCCTGCCTGGCCTTCATCAATGGCATGGACATCGCTGCGCGCATGCTCGAGCGCGGTGACATCGACTACGCGCTGGTGGTGGATGGCGAGACCGCCAACCTGGTGTACGAAAAGACCCTGGAGCGGATGACCGCCCCGGACGTCACCGCCGACGACTTCCGCAACGAGCTGGCCGCCCTGACCACCGGTTCGGGTGCCGCCGCCATGGTGATGGCGCGCTCGGAGCTGGTGCCCGACGCCCCGCGCTACAAGGGTGGCGTGACCCGCTCGGCCACCGAGTGGAACCAGCTGTGCCTGGGCAACCTGGACCGCATGGTCACCGACACCCGCCTGCTGCTGATCGAAGGCATCAAGCTGGCGCAGAAGACCTTTGCCGCCGCCAAGATCGCCCTCGGCTGGGCCGTGGAGGAACTGGACCAGTTCGTCATCCACCAGGTCAGCCAGCCGCACACCGCCGCGTTCATCAAGAACTTCGGCATCGACCCGAAGAAGGTCATGACCATCTTCGGCGAGCACGGCAACATCGGCCCGGCCTCGGTGCCGATCGTGCTGAGCAAGCTCAAGCAGCTGGGCAAGCTGAAGAAGGGCGATCGCATCGCACTGCTCGGCATCGGCTCGGGCCTGAACTGCTCGATGGCTGAAGTGGTCTGGTAAGCAGCCCGCTGCGTTGATTCCAAGGGCCGGTTCTACCGGCCCTTTCTACAGGTGCGATCCGATGTCCCAGCTTCCCGGTTACCCCGCCCACCCGCAGCGTTTCGAGGTCCGTCCCGGCCTGTCGATGAGCTATCTCGACGAAGGCCCGCGCGATGGCGAGGTGGTGGTGATGGTCCACGGCAACCCGTCGTGGAGCTATTACTGGCGCACGCTGGTGGCCGGCCTGTCGGACACGTACCGCTGCATCGTGCCGGACCACATCGGCATGGGCCTGTCGGACAAGCCCGACGACCAGCGCTACGAGTACACCCTGCAGTCGCGCGTGGATGACCTGGAGGCGCTGCTGAAGCACCTGGGCATCACCGGCCCGGTCACCCTGGCCGTGCACGACTGG
>DOKO01000313.1 GCA_003510825.1 Stenotrophomonas sp. | reverse complement strand
CGAGGTTGGAGCAAAGGTGCACTCAAGCGTTTTGAGCCCTTGGAGCTTGAGCTTAAGCGCGCTTAGTTCACTAGCGACCAATGCCCTGATCGTGGAAACGTGTTCTGTGGGAACCACCACTAGGATATCGTCGCAGTAACGGCGATAGAAGCCCCCAACAGCTTCTGTCTCAGTGAGCATTCGCTGATCGAAGGGCAACATGTAGATATTTGAAAGCAAGGCGCTGATAGGAGAGCCTTGCGGAACACCAGCTCTCGCGGAATTGACTGATATCAGCCCACCAGCTCGTACCTTGTCCCTGAACTCTTGCGGAGTACAAAGTCTTTCAATGCGACGATTTTTCATTGCCGTTCGGCTGATGCCCAGCTCCATACGAGCACTATCAAGGCGTACGGATGCATGTCGCGTCAACGACTTGTAGACCGCGTAATGATCCGAAGGAAGCTCAGCAGTGGAAAGAAGGCTAGCCCAGGACTGCCTCAGGATCGCATGATCGAGCGAGCCAAAGAAATCCTCTACGTCGAAGCCAAGCGCGGTGCACGGGCGATTCTTTGTGATCCATTGAAACGCTTCTTGCGCCAAATCGATGTTCGACTTGCCTAGTGCCCTGAAGGCAATCACTGCGTCCGCAACTGCCGAACCACCTATACCCTGCTCATACAGTTGCGAGAGGGTAAAGTTGTAATAAGCGTAGATCGCCGAGTCAGCATGCGACGCATACTTGATCTGCCTGATCTTGGGCTTCTTTACCGATTTCTTCGTTGTCGCATCGCGCTTGATGCGAATTCGCACGATATCGTTCTGCAAGAAAGGCATGAAAGCGTGCTTACGGACCGCCTCTGGACTTTCGACCAGCGCCTTACAGGCCCTCTTGGTCAATCGCCGGTCAAAGTGGATGTAACTTCTCGCGAGCAGCGCTGCTTGCAGGGCGGTCGTAGGCTTTAACGTCTTCACATTACCGGCTTCCTAGCCTCTACAGGAAGGGGAAGGCTGCGGCGACCTTTTCCCCCCCTGTTGAAAAACAGGCCTCTCGCGAGAAGCCCTACCCGCCTCAGCTGATCCGAGGCTTGACCGCATGCGTGAAGATCAATTCGTCGCATAGTCCTGGAGGAACTCGTGATGACCATCGTTGTCGAAGTTACGTCGACCCTGATAGCCGCCGCGCTCCGGTGGTCACTGGCTGCGCTTTGCAGACATTGGCCGGACGTGCTAACTGTGACCCCGCTCTCAATTTCGAGCGGGCACAACATTTTTATCACTTCCATTAACGGCGATCAATAGCCGATCTACCGCTACCGCACAGCGAGCAGTGAAGCCAAATTCTTGCAGACCGATGTATCATAGCGCCTAACGAACGTTAGTGACTATGATACAGAATGCTTAGTGCCCCCCGCTTCATCGCTTACTACCGTGTGTCCACTCGCTCACAGGCCGCATCCGGCCTTGGCCTTGAGGCTCAGCGCACAGCCTGTGAGGCACTTTCCGCGCAGCGCGGTGGCGTGATCGTTGAGACGTTCACCGAAGCTGAGTCCGGCAAGCACAACACCCGCCCTGAGCTGCTGAAGGCGCTGCGGCTGTGCGCACTCACAGGAGCAACATTGCTCATTGCCAAGCTGGACCGGCTTAGTCGTAACGCCGCCTTCTTGCTGACGCTGCGTGACTCTGGCGCACGATTCATTGCCGCTGACATGCCCGATGCCTGTGAGCTGACGGTCGGCATCCTCGCACTGGTCGCAGAGCAGGAACGGGTAGCCATCTCAATCCGCACCAAAGCCGCGCTACAGGTCGCCAAGGCGCGTGGCCAAGTGCTGGGCAACCCCAATGGTGCCGAAGCACTGAGGCGCGCTGGGAAGGGCAACGCGGCGGCTATGAAGGCAGTGCAGAGCAAGGCGAACGCCTTCGCACGGCGACTTGAGGACACCGTAAGGGAACTTCAGAACACCGGCGTCACCACCTTGGGCGGCATCGTGTCCTCCCTCAACAGTCGCGGGATTCTGACACCTAGAGGCGCTGAGTGGACCCGTTCGGGTGTTTCGAGATTGCTAAAGAGGCTGGAAGGGCAAGCCCCAGGTTGAACCCCATACACGGGAGTCCGAGGCGGCGACCATACATTGCGGATTAGGGGCGCAACTGCCACCCCAACGCCGAACACGATATCGACACGTTCGACGACGTTTGATTAGGCCCGACCCTAGCAAGACTGGAGCATTTTTCGCCGACGTTTTTTTTTACGGGAAGAACCAGTTTGCTGAGGGCGCATCTATCGTGCCCTGCTCCAATGAATGGCCCAACCAATCTAACCCGCCACGCCGACCATGCCGACCACAAAGACCTCGAACGCCCTCGTGCGCCGCCGCCCCGAACGTAGCCCGCTGCGCGCCCTCAAACTCCCTGACCACGCTTCCCCCACCCCCACCGCATCCACAGCTCATGCCTCCTACGACTCCCTGCCGTGGGACGCCGAGTGCCCGCCTTACCCGCTTGCCGGCTACCCTCACGACGCTGCCCGCGCTGAGTGGAGCGAGGCACACGCCGCTATCGCAAAGGCTGAGTATTGCCTGGACCCAAAGCGCATTGCGTCCACCGTGGCGGCTCTCCACAAGTACGCCCAATGTCAGGCCGAGGGGCGCGGCAGGAAGCCTTCCGGCGACCTTCGCCACCCTGTGCCCCGAGATTACGTCGAAACGACTACCGCAGATCAGCGTGCCCGGCACGAGGCTGACCGTGACAGGGCTCTTGCGACCGTGCGTGCCATTGAGAATGGCGATGTGGTGGACGTGCGTTGTTCATTCGCCCCTGATCGCGGGACACAAGATTTCTATGACGAGGGAGGCCAACTGGTCCACAACTGGCAGTCCGAGGCAGAAGCCGCTTTGGACGAACTGTTCGCAAAACCCCGATTGATCTTGCGGGGTGAGGATGAGGAGGCTCAGCGTCGCATGGCGGAGAGCCGCCGCATCAGTGACGAGGAGATGGCCAAGATTGAAAACATGGACGAGGCCCAGATCACCAAGTACCTGCAAGACTGCGGTGTGACCCCAAGACCTCCGGTGCTTTACTGGGGGGAGGCCCCACAGACGACGACGGAGTACATTGCCGCCCTTCGCTATCTCGGAAAGGCCAAGAAAATCGCGGCGAAGGCGGCAAAGGATGCAGCAACGAAGGCCCGGACCGCCGCCAGACGTGCCGCCGAGGAACGCGACCCGGTGAGGACTGCTGCAGCGAAGGCAGCGAAGGCCCGTGCAAAAGCCAAAGGCCGACAGAAGAATCGGAGGGCGAACGAGACGCCCGAGCAGACTGCGACCCGGAGAGCCAATGACGCAGCGGCGAAGAAGGCCAGGCGTGTAGCGGCTAAGGGGTGACGTGTCTGTCACGCTTCCACCCCTCCTACGAAGAGCTACGTCCGTAAGGGCTGACCTCCTCCTTGAGGTTGCCCCCTATGCGTTGGCATGAGGGCTTATCTGAAATGGATCCCCCGCTAATCAGACAACACTCGACTAGCGGCTAAGGGATGACGCGTCTGTCACGCTTCCACCCCTCCTATGAAGAGCTTCGTCCGCAACGGCTGACCTCCTGTGTTCTTGAGGTTGTCCCTGATGCCTTGGCATGAGGGCTTGTCCGAAATGGATTCCCACTAATCAGACAACACTCGACCTGACCAACGCCGCCCCTCATACACACCGCTTACGGGCACACTGAGCGCAGCTCACTGGATGGTCTCGAGCCCGCGCCTTTAGCGCACTTCAACCCAACACCTCGCGATGCCTCCGGTATCGCTCTTGTGTCTCTGACGCGCCTTGGTCGGCGGCGTTTGACGCGCTGGAGCGATACCGGAGGCATCGTCATACCTGCCCTGTTGTAGAGCTACAGAATGAGCGCCAACAAAACGCCATCCATCCCCGCTCAAATCGCGGACATACCCGAACTTACCCCGAGGCCCAAGCAGCAGTTGGCATCAACGTCGCCCTAAATTCCATTGCAGGTAAGCGAACAGGGCACTCCAACTGGTGTGCGTAAGAATCCCTACTGCGATCTCGGTCGCCCGTTTGTAGACAGAGTAGAGAGGGGCGGACGGAGCCCGAGACTCAGGATTACGCCGCCCTGCCCTGCAGGCTACCTCAACCAGATAGCCCGGACTTTTTCGGCACCTCGCCGCCCCTATCTGTCTTTTTCTCTTCATCATCCGGCACCAAGTCACGCAGACTGGCCATGAATGATCGACCTACCGGACTTAGTCGAGTCAACCTGATCCTACCGTCGTACGGCGCTAGGAAGACTTCAACAAGCCCAAGCTCCCGAAGTATGCGCAGGGATCTACTTATCGTGCTTTGGGCAACAGGGACAGCCCTGCTCATCTGCTCCTCGATACTACCCGCAGACAATCCCTCGGCATCTACGCGCCATAGCGCCAGAAGGAAGTAAATCTGGCGTAGCGTGGTGTCGGGCCCCATCAGATCAGAGAGACGCCGTATCGGAACCTCTAGCAAATGCGATTGACGTGAGACCGGCCCATAGGGCGCGTCATTGGCTACGACGGCGTCGCGCTGCGCTTTAGAGGGGCGCGGTGACCTCATCTGCGCTTGCCCCTGACAGTCGTTCTAGAGCGCGTCCGGAGGTCCACTATAAGCCGGGCCCGAAAGGGAAGACAGATCATGAGGTATCGGCCGTATGCCGTCTTCCCCGCTCCGATAGTGGCAATTTCGCCAGGAAGCAACCGTTCTAGTGCAACTTTTAGCATTGCGTCAGTCTGATTGTGGGCAGACTAGAACTAAAGCACAGCCCTGCAGATATCGAAAATCCAATCTATCGGCAATCACCGATGCAGTTCGACTGGCGGATACAAGCGAAATCGACGCGGGTAGACGCGCAATCATAAGTTTTTACTTCTGCTGCCCTACGGTTGCGCGAGGGCAGAGAACCTTTGATTGCAATGGTCAAGGGGTAGAACTGGCGTCCGGGGATATCTCGCACACGGCTCCCTTCACGCTTATCCAACTGCGAAGGGTCTCTCGCTAAGAGTCTGCTATCGGCCAGGAGCGGACATTGCATTGAGATTGCTGTTCTGTCAGTTCCCGTTCCGCGTCTCATACCAGTCTTGAGTCCGGTTGACGATTCGAACCACCGAGAGCATTACTGGCACTTCGATCAATACGCCTACTACCGTGGCCAGTGCGGCTCCCGAATGCACCCCGAACAGTCCCACGGCCGTCGCCACCGCCAGTTCAAAGAAGTTGCTCGCTCCAATCAGGGCGGATGGTCCAGCAACGCAGTGAGCTACACCCAGGCGGCGGTTGAGGAGATAGGCCAGGCCCGAGGTGAAGTAGACCTGGATCAGGATGGGGACGGCGATCAGTGCGATCACCAGGGGCTGTTTGACGATCTGTTGTCCTTGGAAGCCGAACAGCAGCACCAGAGTAAGCAGCAGGGCAGACAGCGAAACTGGCCCGAGCCGGTGCAGCGCAACCTGCAGACCGGTGTTCCCGCTGCGCGAGAGCATCCACTGACGTAGCAGCGCAGCCACCACTACGGGCGCGACAATGTAGAGGCCGACGGACAGCAGCAGCGTGTCCCATGGAACAGTGATCGCGGAAATCCCCAACAGCAACGCAACTACGGGGGCATACGCAACGACCATGATCGCATCGTTCAACGCAACCTGACTCAGCGTAAAATTCGCGTCGCCGCGGCAGAGATTACTCCACACGAAGACCATCGCAGTGCAAGGCGCAGCTGCCAGCAGAATCAGGCCAGCGATGTAGCTGTCAGCCTGCCCAGCAGGCAGCCAATCTGCGAACACGTGGCGAAGAAACACCCACCCCAGCAGTGCCATCGAAAAGGGCTTAACGGCCCAGTTGATGAACAACGTAACCCCGATACCTTTCCAATGCTGCTGTAGCTGACGCATAGCACCGAAGTCCACCCTCAGCAGCATCGGGATGACCATCAACCAGATCAGCACCGCGATCGGCAGGTTGACCTTGGCCACCTCCGCCGATGCAAGCGCGGCAAAGGCGCCTGGCAGGAAATGGCCAAGCAAGGTCCCGGCCGCAATGCACAGCGCCACCCACAGAGTCAGGTGGCGCTCGAACATGCCCATGGCTGGAGACGGCTTCACGGGGAGGCGTCGATTGACCGCAACTGGCCGATCTGGTCCAGCGCGCCTTGAAGCGCCAAGCGATCCTTCCATAGCGTTTCTGGCAAGGCGAGTAGAGCACGCAGGCGAATCTTCACGACGGTGTGAGCCCGTGCAAATGCTGCAGCCTTCTCACTATCACTGCCTTCTACCGCAGCCGGATCTGGCAAGCCCCAGTGGCTGCGGATGAAATCTCCAAAGACTACGGGGCAGGATTCTGCTGCAGCTGAATCACATACGGTGATCACCAGGTCCATTGGCGCGGCATATACGAACTCATCCCATGACTTGCTGCGCAGCCCATCGACGGGCATCCCCTCGGCCTGCAGCTGCGCGAGGGCAAACTGATTGACGCA
Organism: Stenotrophomonas sp.; assembly: GCA_003510825.1. Classification (GTDB taxonomy): domain Bacteria; phylum Pseudomonadota; class Gammaproteobacteria; order Xanthomonadales; family Xanthomonadaceae; genus Stenotrophomonas. The sequence continues at coordinate 7,000 of DOKO01000313.1, read as the reverse complement.
GCCTGTAGGCTGGCTGCCTGCGCTGAACGCGCTGAACTTTTGGCCCCCCCACGCGCGTAGCGTGGCTTCAGCAAGGACGCTTCGCGCACTATTGCCAGTACAGAGAAACAGGACGTTACGTGTCATGGTGCAGTCGCTTTGGTAGGAAAGGGAACGTACGGCTTCAGCACTTGCATTCGGGAACAGGCGGCACACATTGCTCGCTCGGCGAGCCTGCGCAGCAGTTGTGCGTGAGGTACTCGATCAAGCCAGTCATGGCAGCAAAGTTGGCGCGGTAGCAAACGTTCCGACCTTGACTCTCGCTCTCCACCAGGCTGGCCTGTACCAACTCTTTCAGGTGGAAGCTCAGTGTTGCCGACGGTACTCGTAGCGCCGTAGCAATGTCGCCAGCCATGCGCCCCGCTGGTCCTGCCTCCACCAGCAGGCGGAAGGCGGCCAGCCTAGTGGTGTGACCCAAGGCGGTCAGAGCAGAGATTGCATTTGATGTTTCCATATTTCTAGAATAGTCGAATGAAAGAGCCAATCACAAGTGCCGAACTACCGAACCTGGCGGTCGCCTCGTTGCCCAGCCCTGACCACGGTCTTCTTGCCGCCGTTGACCAGAGCCCTCCCAGGATTCTGCTCCTCTACGGGTCGCTGAGGCCGCAGTCGTTCAGCCGCAAGCTGGCCCTAGAGGCCGAGCGGCTTCTGCGCCATATGGGATGCGAGACCCGTGTGTTCGATGCCCATGGGCTGCCTATGCTGGACAGCGTGGACAAGAGTCACCCCGAAGTTCAGCGGCTGCGGGAATGGTCACTGTGGTCCGAGGGACAGGTCTGGGTTTCGCCAGAGCGGCATGGAACCGTCACTGGCGTGTTCAAGAACCAGATCGACTGGTTGCCGTTGGAGGATGGCAGTGTTCGCCCCACGCAGGGCCGGACGCTGGCAGTGATGCAGGTGAGCGGTGGCTCCCAATCGTTCAATACGGTCAACACCCTCCGGGTGCTCGGCCGCTGGATGCGCATGTTGACCATTCCCAACCAGTCATCGGTGGCGAAGGCCTGGCAGGAATTCGATGACAATGGGCGAATGAAACCTTCTCCGTACTACGACCGCGTAGTGGACGTAGTAGAGGAGCTGGTGAAATTCACCCTACTGACGCGAGGGCGGTCGGACTACTTGGTGGACCGGTACAGTGAACGCAAGGGTGACGAGGTTGCGGCGGCGTTGGCCCGCGCAGCTGGGGCTACAGCTACTTGACGCTCAGCGGCTGCGCAGCCGATCAATGCGCGCCCGCCGCTACTGTGTAGGGACGGTGCCCCAAGCTGCGGCACGTCAGCAGCTGGTGCTGGAGGCTATGTCCGTTATCGGCCAATAGGAGACATCGCTTCCAATACAAGCTTGGTCTCGGACTACCCCCCTCCATGGTGGGCACGTTTCCCGCTTTATCTTGGAGGGATAGCTGACGCGGCTTGGTTCTTGGTCAGGCCTACCTGCTAGGCAAGCAACCTAGTTCGATGACGTGAGATCTTGATTGCGCGGCTACGGGAGGTGTTGCTGGCAAAGCAACCACTCTTCTGGACTCGCCCGCAATCAGGTGACCTATCGATCTCTCGCAGGCCTTGTAATCGAGCGAATCGCCAACGAGGTCGTCCCGCCTAGCTCTTGTCGCGAGCATCACAGGTATGCCTCGCTAGCCACGATTTGGGCGGCACTTGACCCACTCCGCCGCGCAACGCGTCCAGCAGGCAACTCAGAATCGAGGGATCGAACAGCTCTTAGAGAATCTGCGCAAACAGCAGAGCAGTAACCAGAAGTGGGCTTCTCAGGATCGTACCGCAGTGCTCCCAACTGTACCCCGCATGTGTACCGCAGGGCATCGTAAATCGCTGATTTGTAAGCGATAGGGAAGCATGGTGCCGGAAACAGGAGTCGAACCTGCGACCTACGCATTACGAATGCGCCGCTCTACCAACTGAGCTATTCCGGCTGAGCAGGCGATTTTACGGGCAGCCTACCCCGCTGGTCAATCCGCCCCTACCCGGTTGGCACATTCCCGCCCGGCGGCGAAATCGGCCAGGTTGCCCAGGGTGATGGCCGAGATCTCCTGCAGGGCCTCCACGGTGAAGAAGCCCTGGTGGCCGGTCACCAGCACGTTGGGGAAGGTCATCAGGCGCTGGAAGGCCTCGTCGTCGATGATCTCGCCGGACAGATCCTGGAAGAACAGCGCGCTTTCCTGCTCGTAGACGTCGATCGCCAGATGGCCCAGCCGGCGCGACTTCAGCGCGCGGATCACCGCGTGGGTATCCACCAGCCCGCCACGCGAGGTGTTGACCAGCATCGCGCCGGGCTTCATCCGCGCCAGCGAGGCGTCGTTGATGAGGTGCTGGGTGTCCGGCGTCAGCGGGCAGTGCAGCGAAACGATGTCCGCGCGCGCCAGCAGGTCGTCCAGCCCGACCATGTCCCCCACCCCATCGAAATCCGCCGACGGATAGGGATCATGGCCGAGCACGGTGCAGCCCATGCCACGGAAGATGCGCGCCGTGGCCAGGCCGATCTTGCCGGTGCCGACGATGCCCACGGTGCGCCCGTGCAGGGTGCGGCCGAGCAGGCCATCGAGCATGAAGTTGCCTTCGCGCACGCGGTTGTAGGCGCGGTGGGTCTGCCGGTTGAGGGTCATCACCAGCGCCAGCGCGTGTTCGGCCACGGCCTCGGGCGAATAGGCCGGCACGCGGGCGACGAACAGGCCCAGGCGCGCGGCCTCGGCCAGATCGACGTTGTTGAAGCCGGCGCAGCGCAGCAGCACGGCGCGCACGCCCTGTGCATGCAGCGCCTGCAGTACGGGGGCATCGAGGCGGTCGTTGACGAAAACGCAGACGGCGGCGCAGTCCTGCGCCAGTGCCGCGGTGTGCACATCCAGTGCGGCATCGAAATGGACGAACTGGAAGCCCTGCCCGGCGCCGTCGCGCGCATTGGCTTCTTCCAGGAAGCGGCGGTCGTAGGGACGGGCGCTGAACACGGCAATCTGCATGGGCGGGCCTGCACGGAAATCCTGCGCAGACCATAGCGCACCGGCGGCGATGCTGCCGCCGGTGCGCCCTTTACTCAGAACGCGTAGCCGAGGCCCAGCATCACGCCGTTCTGCACCTGGCCATCGCGGCGCTCACCCACGTAGTCGACCATCACCGACAGGCGGTCGCTGGCGCGGCTGGTGACGCCCAGGTTCCAGGCCAGCACCTGCTCGCCCAGCGTCTGGCTGCTGCTGCCGAACACCAGGTCCGGGGCGGCGGCGAAGCCGGTGCTGTAGCGCGCCTGGGTATCGCCCAGTTCCTTCTGCCAGACCACGCGGGCGCGCGGGGTGATGCGCTCGCCATTCTTGCCATTGAAGGTCTTGAACAGCTGCAGGCCGGCACCCACGCGGATGCTTTCCAGGCTGTCGCCACGGCCGGCCAGTGCGCCGGCGCCCTGCCCTTCGTTGAAGCGCGTGGCCGAGGTGCGCGCGTAATCCACCACCGGCAGCAGCGGCTGCACCACCAGGCCGTTGCCGGTGGTGAAGCTGAAGCCGTGTTCCAGGCGCGCGGAGATCGCATCGTTGTTGTACTTGGCGCGCAGCGGATCGTTCAGGCCGTCGATGCCGGCAATGCCGCGACGGGTGTCGTGGCGCAGGTCGGTGTAGCGCACGGCCGCCGACAGGTAGCCACGCGCATAGGTGGCATCGATATAGCCGCCGATATCCAGCGCGCGCACGTCACCGGTGAAGCCGGAGCCATCGCGGGCCTTGGTCGACATGTCCGCCGCGGCCACGCTCACGCCCAGGCTGACGCGGTCATCGGCCACGCGCGTATCGGCGCCCAGCACGATGCCGCCCACGGTGTGGGTCAGGCCGGCCACGCCGCCGTCGCCATCGATGCGGCCGTGGCTGCCGAAGCCGCGGCCCCAGAAGCCGTGGTTACGCGCCCCGTCGCCATAGTCGGTACCCGAGGCGCCGGCCACCGCCTGCGCGGCCGGCTCGACCAGGTGCATCGCCAGCTGGTTGAACAGGCTGCCATTGGCCATGCCCGGCTGTGCCGACGCGGCCTGTGCCGCCTGCGCGGCCAGACCGCCGGCATCGCCGCTGCCACTGCGCAGGCCGGCCTGGTGCTGGGTGACCACATTGCCGATGCTGCCCAGCAGGGCGTTGTCGGCCAGGCGCAGGCTGGCGTGCGCATCACCGCGCAGGGCACCGGCCTGCTGCGCGATGACATCGCGGTCAGCAAACTGCAGGGCGCCCAGCAGCGACTTCAGGCGCGCGTCCTGGCGATCACCTGCGGCGGCCAGGGCGACGCCCAGGCTCTGGTTGCCGTTGCTGGCGGTCAGCTGTGCCAGCTGGTCGAAGCCCGGGTTGGCAGTCAGCGACAGGCCGTCTTCGCTCTGGTGGATGTTGAAGCTGAGCAGCGAGTTGTGGCGCGGGCGGAAGACTTCGTTGTCGGTGATGCTGGCGCTGTAGCCGGTATCGCCCAGACGCACGGCATCGGCGAAGCCATCCTCGTAGATCGGGCCGGTGACCAGTTCGCGCTGGTAATTGCCGGCGTAGAAGCCCTCGGCGACGTTCAATTCCAGGTGCGCACCGGGCGAGATCACCAGTGCGCCATCGGTCTGCCCGCCATCGTAGAAGCTGCCCACGCGCAGGCGACCGGCGGCGCTGCCACCGGCTTCGGTGACGTCGAACAGCACGTTGCCGCCCGGCATGATGTTGACGTAGCCATGGGTGACCAGGTCGCCACCGCGCGGCATCAGCGTGCCGTACACGCGCAGGCGGTTGAAGCCGTCCTCGCGCAGCGACGGGCCGGTGGCGTCGAGCAGTGCATCGGTGTCGGTTTCCAGCGAGGCGATGTCGCCGTGGCCGACCACCAGGCCGCCGGCCATCACCCGCACTTCCGGTGCGCGCAGGGCGCCGCCTTCCAGGGCGATGGTGCCGCCGTCGACCAGCATGAAATCGGCACCCGTGGTAGCCGAGGTGCGCCAGGTGCCGCCCTTGGCGACGCGGATCACGCCGGCCGAATTGGCCAGCGCGGAGGCATCCAGATCGGCCAGGCGCAGCTGGCCCTGCAGGAACGCCTGGTTGCCCGGATTGTTGAGGTAGTCCTGCAGCGAGAGCTGGCCGACGCCATTGGGGCCGTTGGACGCCAGGTTGTAGAGGGTCACCGCATAGTTGATGTAGGTGGTCTCGTACTCGTCGTCGTTCCAGCGCGCGAAGTCATCATCCACCAGCGCCTGCAGCTGCCGTGCGGTGGCCATGTAACCAGCGTTGATGTCACCGCTGACGTTGCCGGTGACAGTGAGGGTATCGCCCGGGTCGCGGTAGCCGGCCTCGGTGATGATGTGGTTGCTGCGGATGTCCTGGCCCGGGAAGAGCTGCAGGTTGCGGCCGCTGCCATCGGGGTCGAAGCTGACCGAGGTGCCGGTGGTGCGCGACGGGTCGCGGAACACCAGCAGGCCGTTGGGCGCCACCACTTCATACATGGCCTTGTGCAGCAGGCCGGCATCCATGCCACCGCCGTAGTTGCCGGTGTAGATCTGGGTCATGCGCGGCGACGGGCTGTAGGTGATGCGGCCGCCGCTGCTGGCGGCATGGATCTGCACCGAATCGACCACCGGCAGGTCGCCGGCCAGGTAACGGTTGACGCCGCCGGACTGCATGATCGAGCACGACGAAATGCAATGGCCGGACACGATGGTATCCAGGCCCTGGGTGCGGATGATGGCCTGCAGCCACTCACCGGCGATCAGCGCGCCACCGTTGGAGGTGCGCAGCACGACTTCGCGGATCGGGCGGCCTTCTTCCTGTGCCTTGGCCAGCAGCGCCGGCAGCGCGACGACGTCGGCGAAGGTCACGCCACCACTGAGAACGACACGGTCGTCCTGCACGTGGTAGTTCATCGCCGCTGCGTCGCCGATCGCGCCCAGCGTTGCCATACCCACCAGGCCGGCCAGGGCCAGGCTCAACTTCGAATGCTTCATTGCGGTCTCTCTCTCCAACCCGCACCACGCGGGACGAAAGCAGAACGCCGCAACGCGCCGAACACCCCCAGTGTGTCGCACGCGAAAATCTGAACTCATTCATCCAAGCATGTCGCAAACGACACGCACTTCCCCCTGCGGTCATGGTCTTGTAAAACTCGATGACGCGTTTGTCGTTCGAGGCCTTCCCCCTGTCCGCCCCCTCCCCCCTGCCCCAGCGCGCGCCGGACCCGGCCGGGGTTCCGGATGCCTTCATCGCCTTCATCCGTGAGGAACGTGCGCCGCTGTGTGCCTTCCTGCGCATGCGTGGTGTCGGCCCGGAGGATGCCGAGGACATCGCGCAGGACAGCATCGAGCGGCTGATCCGCTACCGCGGCCATGGCACCGACGAGCTGCGCCTGCTGCTGTACCGCATCGCCCGCAACCGCCTGGCCGACCGCGGCCGTTCGCCACACGCGCGCGGTCACCTGCCGCTGGGTGAACGCGACGGCAGCGAGGAGCCGCACGGCACTTCTCCCGACCCGCTGCGTCAGGCAGAATCCGGCCAGATGATCGCGCTGCTGCGACAGGCACTGTTCAAGCTTCCCGAACGTGCCCGCGAGGTGTATCTGCTCAACCGCATCACCGGCATGAGCTATGCACAGATCGCCCGGCACTGCGGCATCACCGCCAAGACGGTGGAAAAACACATCGCCCGAGCCCTTCAGGGCCTGCGCAAGGAGCTGGGCAGCAATCCTCTCCACACTGATGGAGATAGTGAGTGACCCGCGACGCATACATGGATGACACGTTGCTGTTCGAGCGCGCAAGCGCCTGGGTGGCCCGCCTGGAGGCCCCCGACTGCACCTTGATCGAGCGCGAAGCGTTCGAGGACTGGCTGGCCGAACACCCCTCCCACGTTACCGCCTGGGCACAGGCCGAAAAGCTGCACCTGCGCAGCGCTGGCCTGTCCGGCGACCCGTGGCTGCGCACCGCCGCTGCCCGCGCCGCCCGCACACCTGCACAGATCGGAAGAGCGGTT
>DOKO01000448.1 GCA_003510825.1 Stenotrophomonas sp. | reverse complement strand
CGCCGACAAGGTCGCGCTGGCGCAGGCGAATTTCGAACGCAGCGGCCTGGCCGGGTGCATCCGCCTGGTGCACGGCGATGCCGGGCACTGGCTGGCCAGCGCCGCCGATGCCAGCATCGACCTGCTGTTCCTCGATTCGGACCGCGAACAGTACGCCGGCTGGTGGCCGCAGCTGCGTCGCGTGCTGCGCCCCGGCGGCCTGCTGGTAGTCGACAACGCCACCTCGCACGCTGCACAGATGGAGCCGCTGCGCGCGCTGCTGGATGCCGACACGGCCTTCAGCACCAGCCTGGTGCCGGTGGGCAACGGCGAACTGCTGGCCGTGCGCAACGGCTGACCACCTTCTTTGTAGAGCCGAGCCATGCTCGGCTACCACAGGTAGATGCCAACCTTGGTTGGCACGCTGTTCCCAATCGCGCACAGCAGCCGAGCATGGGCTCGGCTCTACAGGGGAGGGGGCGCCCTTATAATCGCGCGGTGAGCACCGAACCTGACACCCTCGCCGCGGTCGAGATCGAAACCGCCCCCCTGCAGCTGCTGCATCTGGACGAGCGCCTGGCCGTGGTCAACAAGCCGGCCGGGCTGATGGTCCATGACAGCAAGCTGGCCCGTGGCGAAGACGATTTCCTTGCCGACCGCCTGCGCGAGCAGCTGGGTCGGCCGATCTTCCTGGTGCACCGCCTGGACCGCGCCACCAGTGGCTGCCTGCTGCTGGCCTTCGACCGCGAGACCGCCAGCGTGCTGGGCAAGGCGCTGATGGGCGGCGAGGTCAGCAAGGATTACCTGGCCATCTGCCGTGGCTGGCCGGCCGAGGAGGCCTGGCAGGTCGACCACGACCTGGACGGCGGCCCCGGCAAGCCGGTGAAGAAGCCGGCGGTGACCGATTTCCAGCGCCTGGCTACCGGCGAGCTGTCAGTGCCGGTGGGCGACTTCGCCAGTTCGCGCTATGCGCTGCTGCGTTGCCAGCCGCAGACCGGCCGCTTCCGGCAGATCCGCCGCCACCTCAAGCACCTCTCGCATCACCTGATCGGCGATACCAGCCACGGTGACGGGCGCCACAACCGCAATTTCCGCATGCAGGGCGTGCACCGCATGCTGCTGCATGCCGAACGCCTGCGTTTCCCGCACCCCGATGGCGGCACGGTGGACGTGCGCGCGCCGGTGGACGGTGAATTCCAGAAGGCCCTGGACCTGTTCGGCTGGCAGGTGCCGTAACCGATCGGGGGTCGGATCCCTTTCCCGCAGGGAAAGGGTTCTGACCCCATCCATCTGAAACGGCCGCGCTGCGCGCTCGCCGGGCATGGCCCGGCGCTACCGCCTCACTTGGTTTCCGGCTCGTCGAGGATCGCCTGCATGTCCTTCTCCAGGTCGGCCATCAGCGGCTTCATCTTTTCCTGGATGGCGATCATCACGTTCTGCATCAGCAGCGGGGTCTTGTCCAGCAGGCTCTGCCCGGCCGAGCTCTCGTAGAACTCGGCCATCGCCAGCACGTCTTCCTTGCTGAAGCTCTTCTTGTAGAGATCCACGTACATCGGCCGCAGCTGCTGCCAGGACAGCGCCTTGGTCAGGGTGGCGGTGGTGCGCTGCTGCATGCGCTGCAGCTGTTCGGTCTGCTGCGGGGTCAGCTGGCGCTGCCGGGCGATGTCTTCGAACTGCTGGCGCTGCATCGTCTCCAACTGCGGCAGCATGCCGTCCAGCAGGCTCTGCGCACGCGAGGCGGCCAGCAGGCGGTTGATGTCGGCATCGGTGGGCGCCGCGGCCAGGGCCGGCGCGCTGGCCGCGGCCAGTGCCAGCAGCAGCACGGTACGGCGCAGGCCGGTGGACAGGGCGGGAATGAAGCGGGTCATGCGAAGCTTCCTGCGGTACATGGGATGGCCAGCATACCCGCTGCACAGGCGAAGGCGACGTGTTCGGTGCCTGATCGGCGGCATACGGTGCGCGATGGCAGCCACGGCAACGCGGCTGCCGCTACAATGCGCGGATGGGCAGTGGACCGGTCACCATCAGCGCGCAGCTTGAAATCCCCGACGGCGAGATCGTCGAGCGGTTCGTGCGTGCCAGTGGTGCCGGCGGGCAGAACGTCAACAAGGTTTCCACCGCGGTGGAACTGCGTTTCGACGTGGCCAACTCGCCCTCGTTGCCCGACCCGTTGCGTGAGCGCCTGCTGGCGCGGCGTGACCGGCGGATGACCGGCGAAGGCGTGCTGGTCATCGACGCGCAACGGTTCCGGACCCAGGATCGCAATCGCGAGGATGCGCGCGAGCGGCTGGCGGCCTTCATCCAGGCCGGGTTGAGCGTGCCCAAACCACGCAAGGCCACCAAGCCGACCCACGGGTCGAAACTGCGTCGTCTGGACGCCAAACGCGGGCGCGCGCAGATCAAGCGCGGTCGCTCATCACGTGACTGGGAGTGATTGCTTGAACAAGCCGAATTCATTGCTGCCGGCCGTGCCGCCGCAGATGCCGCAGGTCAAACCCAACGCCTTCCTGCGCTGGCTGGCACGCTGCACCCTGCGTATTGGCGGCTGGAAGGTGACCGGCACCCTGCCCAACGTTCCCAGGGTGGTCTTCATCATCGCCCCGCATTCGTCCAACTGGGACGGCCTGTGGGGCATGGCGGCCAAGATCGCGCTGGGCATGAAGGTGAAGGTGCTGGGCAAGGCCTCGCTGTTCTGGTGGCCGCTGGGCCCGCTGCTGCACAAGCTGGGCGTGATCCCGCTGGACCGCAGCGCGCCGCAGGGCACCGTCGGCCAGGCCGTGGACCTGCTGCGCAACAACGAGAAGATGTGGTTCGCCATCACCCCCGAAGGCACCCGCAAGGCCGTGAAGGACTGGAAGGCCGGCTTCCTGAAGATCGCCCGGATGGCCGACGTGCCGATCCTGGCCGCGTATTTCCACTACCCGGAAAAGACCATCGGCATCGGCCCGCTGTTCCAGCCGACCGGCGATGATGCCGCCGACATGGCTGCCATCCGTGAGTTCTACCGGCCCTGGATGGGCAAGACCCGCGGCACGGTCTGAGCCGGCCACGGCCGGCAACCCAGGCGCCACGTCCGGCACATGCCGGGCGTGCGCGACAGGAGTAGGGTGGAGGGCTGGTATCCCATACCGTCCGCCCAAGGAGCGTTTTACATGTCGCGTACCGTAGTCCTGGCCGCCGCCATCAGCCTGGCGCTGGCGGCCTGTTCCGGCAAGGAGTCCACCCCCGTGTCCGAAGCACAGAAAGCCCCGGCCCAGCAGCCGGCCGAAGCCTCCACCAACCCGCTGCTGAGCGCCAGCACGCTGCCGTTCCAGGCGCCGCAGTTCGACAAGATCAAGGACAGCGACTACACGCCGGCCTTCGAAGAAGGCATGCGCCAGCACCTGGCCGATGTCCGCAAGATTGCCGACAACGCCGAGCCGGCCACCTTCGACAACACCATCGTGGCGATGGAGCGCAGCGGCGAGACCCTGAACCGCGTGTCGCGCATCTTCTTCGGCCTGGTCCAGGCCGATGGCACCGAAGCGCGCCAGAAGATCCAGGAAGACATCGCCCCGAAGCTGGCCGCGCACCAGGACGAGATCAACCTCGACCCGAAGCTGTTCGCCCGCGTGAAGTCGCTGTACGACCAGCGTGACACGCTGGAGCTGGACCCGGTGCAGAAGCGCCTGGTCGAGCATTACTACGACGGCCTGGTGCGCGCTGGCGCACAGCTGTCCGACGCCGACAAGGCGAGCCTGCGCAAGCTCAACGTGGAAGAGACCACCCTCTCCACCCAGTTCCACACCCGCCTGGTGGCCGCCACCGCCGCTGCGGCCGTCGTCGTCGACGACAAGGCCAAGCTGGCCGGCCTGGACGAGAACGCGATCAACAACGCGGCCAACGCCGCCAAGGATCGCAAGCTCGATGGCAAGTTCGTGCTGCCGCTGCAGAACACCACGCAGCAGCCGGTGCTCGGTTCGCTGAGCGACCGCGACCAGCGCGCCGCCGTGCTGAAGGCCTCGGAAACCCGTGCCGAGCGTGGCGACAAGAACGACACGCGCGAGACCGTGCAGCGCCTGGCCCAGCTGCGTGCGCAGAAGGCCAAGCTGCTCGGCTTCGAGACCTTCGCCGACTACCAGCTGGGCGACCAGATGGCCAAGACCCCGGCCGCGGCGCTGAAGCTGCTGACCGATACCGTGCCGGCCGCCACCGCCAAGGCCCGTGCCGAAGCCGGTGAGATCCAGAAGGTGATCGACGCCCAGAAGGGTGGCTTCCAGGTTGCCGCCTCGGATTGGGACTTCTACGCCGAGCAGGTCCGCAAGGCCAAGTACGACCTGGACGAATCGCAGGTCAAGCCGTACTTCGAACTGGACAACGTGCTGCAGAACGGCGTCTTCTACGCCGCCACCCAGCTGTACGGCATCACCTTCAAGCAGCGCACCGACATTCCGACCTACAACCCGGACATGAAGGTGTACGAAGTGTTCGACAAGGACGGCACCTCGCTGGCCCTGTTCTACACCGACTACTTCAAGCGTGACACCAAGTCCGGCGGCGCCTGGATGGACGTGTTCGTCGAGCAGGACGGCCTGACCGGTGCCAAGCCGGTGGTCTACAACGTCTGCAACTTCACCAAGCCGGCCGATGGCCAGCCTGCGCTGATCAGCTTCGACGACGTCACCACCATGTTCCATGAGTTCGGCCACGCCCTGCATGGCATGTTCTCGAACGTGAAGTACCCGTCGATCGCCGGCACCGCCACCTCGCGCGATTTCGTCGAGTTCCCCTCGCAGTTCAACGAGCATTGGGCGCTGGACCCGAAGGTCTTCGCCCACTACGCCAAGCACTACAAGACCGGCGAAGCGATGCCGCAGGAACTGGTCGACAAGATCCTCAAGGCACGCAGCTTCAACCAGGGCTATGCGACCACCGAGTACCTGTCGGCCGCACTGCTTGACCTGGCCTGGCACACGCAGAAGGCCGATGCCCCGCTGCAGGATGTGGGCGCCTTCGAAGCCAGCGCGCTGAAGAAGTTCAAGGTCGACCTGCCGCAGGTGCCGCCGCGTTACCGCACCACCTACTTCGACCACATCTGGGGCGGCGGCTACTCGGCCGGTTACTACGCCTACTTCTGGGCCGAAGTGCTGGACCATGACGCCTACCAGTGGTTCACCGAACACGGTGGCCTGACGGCGGCCAACGGCCAGGAGTTCCGCGACAAGATCCTCTCGCGCGGCAACAGCGTGGAACTGTCGACCCTGTACCGCGATTTCCGCGGCAAGGACCCGTCGGTGGAACCGCTGCTGAAGTTCCGCGGGCTGAAATAAGAAATACAAAACGGCGGGGGCAACCCCGCCGTTTTTCGTTGCGATACCCGGGGTCGGATCCCGTTGCGCGCCGCGCAATGGGCTCCGACCCCGTTTGCGTTACGCACCTTTTACGCCCCGCGCCATCCACGGGCATCGCACCTTTACGGCCTGCACGCGCATCGTGTGCCTACCGCGCCGCAGGGCGCTTTGTGCAAGGTGGTGTATGACCCTCCTGGTGATCCGGCACGCGCCGTCGTCGGCGCCGCGCCCGCAGCTTCCGCTGGAACTGTGTGGCCACCGCGTGCTGTGCAACGACTGCGCCAGCCTGTCCGATGTGCGCCAATGCCTGTGCCAGGCACAGGCCGATGACTGGGTGCTGCTGGACGTAGGCGTGGCCGACGACGCGCAGTGGCAGGCCGAGGGCGGCGCCCTGCAGGCGGCACTGGAGCGCATGCCTGCCTCGTACATCGAACTGCAGGCCCCGCACGCGCCGGGCCTGGATGCACGCCTGCGCCTGCAGCACGGGCCGGCCGCGGTGGTGGTCGACCAGCGCAGCCAGCAGGCGGGCTACCCGCTGTCGCTGGCCATCGTCGGCCGCCGCCTGGCGCAGGAGGGCTGAGCCATGTCGATCTTCATCATCCGCGGCCCGGAAGCGGCCGGTACGCTGATCCGCACGGCCCTGCCGCTGCCGGCACCGGTGCTGAAATCGCTGGTGCACCGCGCGATCGACGCCGGTACCAGCGTGGCCATCCGCGCCTGCGGTTCGGAACAGGAGCTGCTGGACGCGCTGCGCGTGGCCGACCACAGCCGCGGCGAAGTGACCCTGCTCGACCCTGGCGCCTGTGCCGGCAGCCTGCGCCTGCAGCGCCTGTTGCCGTACCTGCACAACGCCTACGTGGAAGTGCACGACGATGGCGCCGTGGCCGAGCCGTGCCTGCCGGCCGGTGTCGGCCAGCGACTGGGCATCGCCGCCGGCTACGGCGCGCAGAGCTACGTGCTGGCGCTGGACATCGCCCTGGACCACCTCGGCCTGGCCGAGCACGCCAACCGCGTGCACGTCGGCACCTGACGCGCGCCGGGGTCGGATCCCTTTCCGCTCCGCGGAAAGGGCTCTGCCCCCCCCCCCCCGGGGGCGGCACACGGGAACCTCCCGCGCCCACCGCAGGTCTCACCCAGCTTCCACCCACCGGAACCTGTCATGGACGCCGCCGCCCGCCCCCCGTTTGCCGAACGCGCGCTCACCTGGCTGAAGAAGGAAGCGCTGCCGCTGCTGGTCATGCTCGGCCTGCTCGCCGCCGCCCGCGACACCCTGGCCAACCACTACGTGGTGCCCAGCGGCTCGATGCAGCCGACCCTGCAGCCCGGCGACCGCGTGGTGGTGGACATGCGTGCCTACGGCCTGCGCCTGCCCTTCACTGGCCAGCAGCTGCTGGCCACCGGCACCCCGCAGCGCGGCGAAGTGGCCGTGTTCGATTCGCCGGCCGATGGCACCCGCCTGATCAAGCGCGTGGTGGCCGTGGGAGGTGACCACGTGCAGCTGCACGGCGGCCACCTGGCCATCAACGGCCAGCCGCTGCAGATTGCCGACCTGCGCGACACCGAAGCCTTCGGCGAGCGCCAGGCCCAGCTCGACCTCGACATGGGCGGCGGCCCCGACATCGCCGATCTGGTGGTGCCGGACGGCAAGCTGCTGGTACTGGGCGACCACCGCGGCAACAGCTTCGATGGCCGCTTCTTCGGCTTCGTCGACGCCGGCAAGGTCTACGGCCGCGCCGTGGCCATCTACTACCGCCGCGGCGATGGCTTCGAGTGGAAGCACCTCTAAGCTGAATTGATACGTTCTGCATATCGATCCTGACTCATCAGGTTATGGATCGACTGGATCGAGGGGCCTACGCTGGTCCCCGTACCCCCACGTCGGCCTCCCCCACGGCCCTTCGATCCCATGACTGGCGAAACTGCGGCGTCCCTCAGCGGCCGCCCCCGCACCTCCGATTCCGTTGTCGATACCCGCATCCAGCAGGGCACCCCGGCGTTCCGGCGCACGGCGGTCGCGCTGTTCCTGGCGGGCTTCTCGACCTTCGGCCTGCTGTACACGGTGCAGCCGCTGCTGCCCGAGTTCAGCCGCCACTTCGGGGTATCCGCCGCCGGCAGCGCGATGTCGCTGTCGCTGAGCACCGGCACCCTGGCCGTGGCCATGCTGCTGGCCGGCCTGCTGTCCGATGCGATCGGCCGCCGGCCGATGATGATCGCCGCGCTGATGGCCTCGGCCCTGTTGTCGCTGTGCACCGCGCTGGTCGATGACTGGACCACCATGCTGGTGCTGCGCACGCTGCTGGGCCTGGCCCTGAGCGGGGTGCCGGCGGTGGCGATGACCTATCTGGTGGAGGAAATGGACAGCCGCGCGCTGGGCCTGGCCATGGGCCTGTACATCGGTGGCAACGCCATCGGTGGCATGAGCGGGCGCCTGCTGGCCGGCATCATCGCCGACCACTGGGGCTGGCGCTGGGGCATCGGCGCGGTCTCGATCATCGCCGTGGCCAGCACCGTGCTGCTGTGGCTGCAGCTGCCGCCGTCGCGGCACTTCCAGGCCCGCCGCGGTGGCCTGCGCCAACTGCCCTCGCGCTGGCGCACGCTGTTCGCCGATCCGGGCCTGCCGTGGCTGTTCGCCACCTCGTTCGTGCTGATGGGCGTGTTCGTCACCCTCTACAACTACCTGGGCTACCACCTGCTGGCGCCGCCGTACCACCTCAGCCAGACCGTGGTCGGCCTGATCTTCAGCGTGTACCTGGTCGGCACCTTCAGCTCGGCCTGGATGGGCCAGCAGGCCACGCGCTACGGCCGCGGCCGCGTGCTGACCATTGCCTTCGGCCTGATCGGTGCCGGCATCGTGCTGCTGTCGATGCCGTGGCTGACCACGATGGCGCTGGGCATCGCGCTGGTCACCTTCGGTTTCTTCGGCGGCCACTCGGTGGCCAGCAGCTGGGTCGGCAGCCGCGCCGGTTCGATGCGTGCCGAAGCCTCGGCGCTGTACCTGTTCGCCTACTACCTGGGCAGCAGCGTACTCGGCGCCGTGGGCGGCCTGGCCTATGCCGCGTGGGATTGGCTGGGCGTGTGCCTGTTCACCGGCGTGCTGACCCTGCTCGGCGGCGGCATCATCTGGGCCCTGCAGCAGCGCGCCCCGCAGCCGGTCGCTGCCTGACACCCGCCGGGCGTGGCCCGGC